>NZ_JBNNQX010000017.1:0-73632 GCF_050276055.1 Alkalihalobacillus sp. NPDC127517
CATCTTAACGGAGGACTTTTTTTGTGTAAATAGGTCAAAAGAAAACCCACAGGAATGCTCCTACGGAACAGAACGCGGTGAAGACACTGTAGCGGTGCTTTTTCCGCGAAAGGGGCTGAGGCCGTTCCCGCAGGTGCGAGGGATTCTACTGTAGCGGATACCTTGCTATGTTCGTGTTATTGTTAGGTTTTACTTTTTATGCTCTAATCTTTGGAAACCGCTAGCACCCACCAGATCAGTAAAGGCTGAAACAGCAGCCGAATCCAAAGAATGACTGGATTCGTATAATCATCCCACGGCGCAGGAATTTCCTCTATCGCCATATAAATATTTGCCGGAAAGATTAAGACTAAATAAATAGCCGTTATGATTCCTGTTAGCCGTCGTGTTTTTGGTACAAGTAGAAACACGGCCAATATCCATTCAATGACTCCAGTTACATAGACAATCGGATATTTTAACGGGACCCACTCTGGAAACATACGTGCAAAGCCATCATCCATGGTAAAGTGACCTATTCCTGCAATCACAAATAAGAGTGCAAATGCATATAAAGCGATTCGTTTCCCCATAAACTTGCTCCCTTCCTCTCTCATTGGAAGGATTCCTCTTTTTCCTGACTTCAAACGTATTTACTTTTAAAACAAGCTAGTTTCTTCTGCTCTTAGTGATTTGTTTCCATCGTTTCTTTTCTTTCATCATTTCTCGCTGATCTGTTTGCCTTTTAGCATAAGCCTGTTCTTTTAATAACTTAACGTACCCTTTGTATCGCTGCTCGCTGAGATCTCCATTCAAAATTGCTTCTTGCACCCGACATCCGGGCTCGTGATGATGCTTACAATCGTTAAACTTACACGAGTCTGCAAGGGCATAGATATCTTCATAGCTTTGTTCCAATCCAGTTTCAGCACCAAGCAGTTGTATTTCACGCATGCCAGGTGTATCAATAATAGCTGCACCATTTGGTAATAGAAAAAGTTCACGATGCGTTGTGGTATGCTTTCCTCGATCATCAGACAACCTTGTTTCGTTTACCTTCTGTACCTGGTGATCCATAAAGGCATTCGTCAGACTCGACTTGCCCGCTCCAGATGAGCCAAGTAGAGCAATGGTTTTACCCTCTTTGAGGTACTCTGATAATTGCTCCATTCCTTCTCCGGTTAAAGCACTCACTGCATGAATGGGTACACCAGGGCAAGCCCCCTCAAGCTGATCAAAGGTCGATTCAAGGTCTTGACACAAATCTCGTTTGCTTAGGACAATCACCGGATTTGCTCCACTCTCATAAGCCAGTAACACATAGCGTTCCATTCTTCTAGGATTAAAATCGTTTGTTAGAGCCATAACTAGCATAACGGTATCAACGTTTACGGCAACCAGTTGTTCTTCAAACGTGTAACCAGCTGCTTTCCGACTAAATCGGCTAGACCTCTCTAACACCTTATGAATGATGGCTTTGCCTTCGCCCTCTCTCACTGAGACAGCGACCCAATCACCAACCGCAGGAAAGTCCTGTCGATCAAATGCGTCAAATGCAAATTTACCAGACACTTCACTTAGAAGCTCTCCCGAAGCCGTAATCACTCGGTACAAACGTTTATGCTCTAGAACTACACGGCCAGGAATCATCTCATCTGTTTGAATCTGATCCCACTCTTCTTGTCTTTTTGCGTTCCAACCATATTTCGTTTCAATCAATTTTTGGTCATCTCCTTATAATTGAGCATCAAAAAAAGACCACGGTTCTCCGCGGTCTTCTCGTACATGTGCCTGCGGACAATGTCGCAGCCCACCAATGTGTATACACACTCAATAAAAAAGAAATCGATCCGTTAGATGGGCTGCTTTATGAAATTCTGCGTGTTTACATATGCGATTATCATAAAGCATCCCTCCTCAAGTTATTTGTTTAATCATACAGTATATGGATGTTTGAAACAAGCAAAATAAACAGATTTGTGCTAGTTTTATGAAAAAAGGATGTGGAGCCATGCAAACCGAACAGGTACGTATCTTTGACGAGCAAGGTGAGCCAATAGGTGTTAAATCCAGAGCAGACATTCATATGAACGGAGATTGGCATGAAACCTTTCATTGCTGGATGATTGGCAAACAAGATCAAATGTATTATGTAGACATTCAATTAAGAAGTGCTGACAAAAAGGATTTCCCTTCAATGTACGATATTTCAGCTGCAGGTCACCTGCAAAGCCACGAGGTAAAAGAAGATGGTTTGCGTGAGCTAGATGAAGAGCTTGGGATTAAAGTCGATTTTGAAAACTTGTTGCCACTCGGTACGATTGCCGATTCCATTACAACTCCATTCATTTTCGATAACGAATTCTGTCATGTTTACCTTTGTTATGCGATTCCTCATTCTGTACAGCAATATAACGTACAGATCGAAGAAATAGCTGGTATGTTCCGTATGCGTTGGTCGAACTTTAAAAGAATTTTTTCTTCTTTCAACGAAGAAGCTCATGCAACTGGTTTCTTAATAGAAGATGACCAAAAAAGTGTCACAACTGTATCGATTACAAAAAAAGATCTCGTTCCTCATAGTGATTCATATGTACAAGCATTCATTCAAGCAGTCGACCAAGTGATCGCTACCGGTTAATGTGACTTACTCGCAGCAGCTTCTTTTTGCGCTTTTGTTTCGTCCAGTAAGTGACAAGCTGTTAAGTGTCCAGTTCTCCACTCTTTTAGCAATGGTTTCGTGGTTGCACAGACATCCATGGCGTGAACACAGCGCGTTCGAAACACGCAGCCGCTTGGTGGATCAATAGGACTTGGCAGCTCCCCTCGCAAGATGATCCGCTCGCGCTTATCTTCAAGATCTGGATCTGGGATCGGTATAGCAGAAAGAAGTGCTTGCGTATATGGATGAAGCGGATTTGCATATAGAGAATCACTACTCGTGAGCTCTACAATCTCTCCTAAATACATCACGGCAATTCGATCACTGATGTGCTTTACCATCGACAGATCGTGCGCGATGAATAAGTAAGTAAGCCCTCTTTCTTTCTGTAGCTTCTTCAGCAGGTTGACTACCTGCGCTTGAATGGATACATCCAAAGCCGAGATCGGTTCGTCCGCAATGATAAGTTCTGGTTCAAGGGCTAATGCGCGTGCAATTCCGATTCGTTGACGTTGCCCTCCACTAAATTCATGCGGATATCTCTGGGCATGCTCCGCATCTAACCCAACCGTCTCAAGAAGTTCATGAACGCGCTGTTTTCTTTTTTTACCTTTATGTAACCCTTGAATATCCATCCCTTCTGCAATACTTTCCATAACAGTCGCTCGCGGATTTAGTGAAGCGTACGGATCCTGGAAAATCATTTGTATCTGCCGAGTGAGTTTATTTTTTTCTGCTTCAGTTGCCCTAAACACATCAACTCCGTTAAATGTCACCTCCCCTGCTGTTTTTTGGTACAAGCGAATTAAGGTCCTTCCAAGTGTTGATTTACCGCACCCAGATTCTCCGACCAGTCCAAAAGTTTCCCCTCTTTTTAAGGAGAAGGAGACATCATTTACTGCCTTTAACGTTTGATTTTTACCAACTGAAAAATGTTTTTTTAGATGAGATACAGTTAAAATATCGTCAGAGTGCTTATCAGACATATCTCGTACCTCCTTCAGTCAAAGGGGACCAAAATCGTCTTGAAATATAGTGTTCTTTTGTATAGATCCCACTAATTTTAATCTCTTCTATTTGTTTTCCTGTGTTTGGCGCATGGATCATTCGCCCCTCTCCCGAATACATCGCCACATGATGTACGCGACCCTTTCCTTCTTCATAGGCAAAATAAAGCAGATCACCAGGCTGCAAATCATCTGGATCGATCTTGATGCCTTGCTTTGCTTGTTCAGAAGCATCTCTTGGAATGGTTAGATCAAAGGCTCGGTGAAGCTGATAAACAAACCCAGAGCAATCAAACCCAAACCCACTCATCCCCGCCCATAGATAGGGAAGCCCTCTGAATGTTCTTGCGATCGCTACAAGCTGTTCACCTGATTCCGGCCATAAGCGATCATTCGGATACACAACTCGAATGTCTTCCTTACGCAGCTTTCCTTTTCCGATTGGCGTTTGAACAACGACCCAAGCCGCATCAGATTCAATAATTGGAAGACGTGTTTGAAAGCTAATCTCCATTCCGACCTCATGGTTCATGTGATAGAGAGTAGTCGTTTTTGCTTGAACAAACGCATAAGGATATGTCTCAATCAAGTTCGGGACGGCTTCAAGCTGATTTGAGGGGACCCATCCTGGATAACCAAGCTCTGATTTGGCCGTTGGCTGGTCCACCACATGTACCTCTGCCCAACCATTTTCCTCCCTCACTTTTAAAACCTCCTGACCAAACAATGCTTGCGTTTGAGTTCGATTTGAGGTGCAAAGGTCAAGTCGTTGTTCATGTGTAAGCTGATTAAGCCAATCTTGAATGTGTACAGGGTACTGCAGGGCTGGTTCATCAATCTCTCGGCTCGATTGGGGATCTGTCCAGATGGTTGCGACTGCGGTCCTGATTGCGCATCGTTTCATTTGAATCACTCTCCTTTTACACCAGGTTCAATTGAGATTCTACGTTCTGTTACATCAACTGTTGCCATCACCCCAAGAGGAAATGAAAGAGTAGGTGTACAGTGACCAGTCTGCATTCCAAAAATAGCTGGTGTGCCGGCCAGTGATAGATGGTGGGTAATAACCTCATCTACACCTTGTGAATTTTTTCGTTTAAACGGCTTGCATTCATGAAAGTCTCCAACGATGATTCCAGCTGCATCCTGTAGCTTGTTTGCTAGCCTTAACTGATTGAACATGCGATCGAGTTTATACGGTTCCTCTCCTACATCTTCAAGAAATAAGAGCTTATCTTTTGTATCTATTTCATACGATGTTCCAAGAGAACTTATGATCAATGAGAGATTGCCTCCAACAATGAGTCCGCTCACTTTCCTTCTTTCATTCGTGTTCATGACGCCCAGATCCGAGTTTGTTGTATCACAGGTAATCCTTGTGGGCTTAAACACCTGCTTTAAATAGGTCTCAGTAAAAGGATGAACCTCTCCCCCTAGATCACTACTCATCATCGGCCCATGAAACGTCACTAGACCTGTTTTTTGATAGATCACTTGATGCAAAAACGTGACATCACTATACCCCCAAAATACTTTCGGGTTCGCTTGAATCACATCAAAGTCAATGAGTTCAACGATTCTTGCTGATCCATACCCCCCATAAACACAAAACACACCTTTAATCTCAGGATCTTGAAACATTTCCATCAAATCGTCCGCCCGGTCCCTATCTGTTCCAGCTAGATAACCATCTGTTAAGTGGATGGAGCGCCCTACTTTTACGTTTAATCCATATCCTTCATAGAGCTTGATCCCTTTTTCTAGCTGACTAAGATTCGGAGGACTTGAAGGAGCAATCAGTCCAATCGTATCCCCTGGCTTTAATGATTGTGGCTTCACGTTTTGCCTCCCCTTTTCTGCAGAAAAAGGGTCCAGTTTCCCAGACCCTCCTCTAAGACTATTGCAAATCTGCCCACTTCAGTTCAATGTATCCGACAGGGTGACGAACGATCCCAGTCACTTCGTCTGCCTGTAGCAAAGGCTGGTTATAGAAGTAAATTGGGAAGATCGGAGCTTCTTCAAGAAGAATGTCTTCTGCCTGATGCATTAAGTCAAATCGAGTTTCCTCATCTGCCTCAGATTTCGCATCGGCAATGAGCTGATCGTATTCATCATTACTCCAGGCCGTCCGGTTCATGGAACTTCCTGTTATAAAGCTTTCCAAGTAATTGATTGGGTCTGCAAAGTCTGCTATAAACGATGAGCGCGAGAACTGCATTTCTAAGTTTTGTTGTGCTTCTAAAAACACATTCCACTCTGTATTTGCTAGAGTCACCTCTACATCAAGATGCTCCTTGTACATATCCTGTAGTACCTCTGCAATCAGCTTATGCTCATCACTTGTGTTATACGATAACGTAATCTCAGGCAGCTCCGAGTAACCCTCTTCTTCCATTCCTTGTTCAAGTAACATCTTTGCCTCTTCAGGATCAAAGCTGATCAGATCGCCACCCACATCACGGAAATCCTGTCCTGATGGCTCTGGAAATCCATATGCCACAAATCCATGTGCGGCGTTTTCTTGACGTTTTGTTACGTAATCAACAATCTCTTGCTGATCCACAGCCATCGAGAAGGCTTTGCGGATGTTCTGATTTTGGAAAGGTTCCATTTCTGTGTTAAAGCGATAGAAATACGTACCTGATTGATCTTCAAATTCCACCTCTCCATCAGCTATAAGCTGCTCGGCCAGTTCCGTTGGAATCGATGATGTATGAAGCTCACCTGTTTGAAACAATTGATACTCGGTATTCCGGTCACTGACCATTTCCCATACAACCCCATCTAACTGAACATTGTCCACGTCCCAGTACTCAGCATTTTTGTCCATAACTAGATTTGAATTGTGACTCCAGCTTGTTAGTGCAAAGGGTCCATTCCCTACAAACGTATCTGCTTCAGCAGCCCAGTTATCGTCAGCCTTTACTGTTTCTTGATGAACCGGGAAAAAGGCTGGATTGGAAATGATACTTAGAAAATATGCCTGTGGACTATTTAATGTCACTTCAAGCGTTTTATCATCTAGAGCATTAACTGCCATATCATCAGCTGAACCGTCTCCGCTGTTATACTCGCTTGCTCCTTCAATTAAATCCGTTAAAAACGCAGCATCAGCGGCTGTTTCAGGATTCGCAAGGCGTTTCCAAGCATATTCAAAGTCTCCAGCCGTTACAGGTTCACCGTTTGACCAATTGGCCTCCTCACGAATCGTGAACGTGTATGTTAGACCGTCATCCGATACATCCCAGCTCTCAGCTGTCGCCTCCTCTGGTTCATGTGTATCTCCGAGTCTCGTTAACCCTTCCATTAAGTTGTTTAAGATATTATATGAAACATTATCAAAGGCTTTGGTTGAATCAAGAGAAGTCGGTTCATTCTCGTTGTTCAAACGTAAGGTCTTATCTCCCCCACCTTCATTGTCCGTTGTTTCATTTTCATCATCTCCACTATCCCCGCCATCTGAACCCGTCCCTCCCGTTGTGGTACAAGCAGCTAAAACAACCATCAATCCAAGCGCAACGAGCATCATCACTAACCATTTTTTCATACCATGACCTCCTTTATCAGATTAAAAGATTAGACAGATTTCTTGTGGAGCGGAAATTCCTTCCCTAACGCCTGTTGTGCTCTTTCATCCTGCAACCAACAAGCCACATGGTGTCCTTGTTCAACATTGACTCGCTTTGGTTCCACTTGCGTACATACATCCATGGCGTAGTCACATCGATCAGCAAATGCACATCCTGTGGGTGGTGAGAATAAATCTGGCGGCGTACCTGGAATCGGGACAAGAGGGACACTTCGATCCGCATCCATTCTTGGAACGGAATGAAGTAATCCACGAGTATATGGATGCTGAGCTTTATAAAAGAGTTCCCTGCGATTGCCTTCCTCTACGATCTTGCCTGCGTACATCACATGAATTCGATCAGCTAACTGCGCCACGACACCTAGGTCATGCGTAATCATAATGATGGCGACACCCATTTTCCGTTGAATCTCTTTAAAGAGATCAAGAATCTGGGCTTGGATCGTTACATCTAAGGCTGTGGTTGGTTCATCAGCAATCAAAATCTCCGGATCACACATAAGAGCCATAGCAATCATGATTCGCTGTCTCATTCCGCCACTAAACTGGTGTGGGTATTGGGCTAAACGCTCCTTGGCATTGGAGATTCCGACTAGTTCTAGCATCTCTAGTGCTCTTTCTTTGGCTTGCGCTTTTGTGTGTCCTTGGTGATTAATCAACCCTTCCGTTAGCTGATCACCAATCGTTAGTGTCGGATTCAAAGACGTCATGGGATCTTGAAAAATCATTGCCAACTCACGCCCACGAATGGATCTCATTTTTTTATTTGAATACGCGAGTAGGTTCTCTCCCTTAAAGCGAATGGTGCCCTCAGTAATCTTTCCTGGCGGCTCAGCGATGAGGCGCATAATGCTTTGCGCAGTCACACTTTTTCCGCACCCACTTTCTCCAACAATGGCGAGTGTTTCTCCTTTTTCTAGCGTAAGATTTACCCCACGAACGGCATGAACGCGTCCACCATAGGTATGAAATGAAACATGCAAATTATTAACGTCTAATAATGGCTCGCTCACTGCATTTACCTCCTTAGCTTAGGATCGAGCGCATCCTGCAATCCGTCTCCTAACACATTAAATGCAAACATCGTAATCGATATGAAGAATGCCGGAAAAAACAACCTCCACCAAGCTCCAGATGTTAAGGTTCCAAGTGCATCTTCAGCCATCACTCCCCAGCTCGCATAAGGAGCTTGAACGCCTAGTCCAAGAAAGCTGAGAAAAGCTTCTGCAAAAATAGCTGATGGTACGGTTAATGTCATTTGAACAATAATGGCACCCACTGCATTTGGTAGAAGCGCTCTTCTGATAATGTGACTTGCTTTTCCCCCCAGAGTTCTGGACGCTAACACATATTCATTCGTTTTCAATTGTAGGACCTGTCCTCGAACAATTCGCGCCATTCCTACCCATCCTGTAACAGTTAACGCTACAATAATGGTAAATAAACCTGGTCCCATCACAACCATGAGAAGAATGACTACTAATAGATACGGGAGACCATATAATACTTCAACGACACGCATCATGGCATTATCCGTGCGTCCCCCTTTGTAACCGGATATCCCACCATAAATAATGCCAATCACACAATCGATCAATGCAGCCATAAACCCAACAAACAAACTAATACGTGCGCCGTACCAAGTGCGCGCAAACATATCTCGTCCTAAACTATCTGTACCAAACCAATGATCCATCGAAGGAGGCTGATTTGCATTGGTTCGTAATTGGTCCGTTACACTATGCGGACTGATGATGGGTCCAATGATGGCCATAACAACAAGGAGAATCATCATGATGAGTCCTGCCATTGCCAGTTTATTCTTTCGTAAACTTAACCAGGCAGCCTGCCAATAGCTTAAGGAGGGACGGACGACTCGCTCTGCCTTTTTATGATCCGGTTTCCTTCTTTTAAAAAGTTCATTTGAAACAGGTGAGTTCGTTTGAGGCATAGACTCACTCCTCCTTCTTATGGAGCTTAATCCGCGGATCAAGAATGCCGTACATAATATCTACGATTAAAAGCATGATCATCAAGATCCCACTATAAAAAATGGTTGTTCCCATAATGACCGGATAATCTCGGCTATTAATGCTTTCAACAAAGTAACGGCCCATTCCGGGAATCGCAAAGATCTTTTCAATGACGAAGCTGCCCGTTAATATGGAGGCTACTAATGTTCCAAGGATTGTAACCACTGGTAGTAATGCGTTTCGAAGCGCATGTTTAACGACAATTTTGAAAGGAGAAATCCCCTTTGCCTTCGCGGTTCGAATATAATCCTGTGTTAAAACTTCAACCATACTTGAGCGAGTGAGTCTTGCGATAATGGCCATTGGTGTTGTGCCAAGTGCTAAGGCTGGTAGAATCATATGCTTCCAGCTCGCCCATGTCCCTACAGGTAACAATCGCCATTGACCGGCTACTTGGTAGATTAACAGCGTGGCCAGAATAAAGTTCGGGACAGAAATTCCAATAACTGCAAAAGTCATCATACCGTAGTCGATGACACCGTTCCGTCTGAGCGCAGCAAGGATTCCAAGTGTAATTCCTGAGACGATAGCGACAACCAGTGCAACAATTCCAAGCTCAAGCGAAACAGGAAACCCACGTGAGATCAACTCATTCACAGTGGTTGGAGATTGTTTAATCGAAGGTCCGAAGTCAAATTGTGCGAGTGAGACAAGATAATCAACATAGCGCACATATAACGGATCATTCAGCCCAAAGTGCTCCTCCATATTGGCTTGCACCGCTGCATTCGTTGTTTGTTCTGTGTTAAGCGGAGAACCGGGAACCGCATGCATCAATATAAACGTTAAGGTGATGATGACCCACATGGTGACAACCATTCCGAGCACTCGTTTTCCAATATATTTGAGCATGATTCACCTACCTTCTCAGCAGAATGCTGTTCTCATGGCAAGCTCTGTCATGACAAGCATTGCTCTATAGGCTTCCAAAACATCCTTCGCCTCAAAACGAACTGTTGTTGTCCCTTCTTCAATAGCTGCGCCTGGCATTAATGCGGCCCATTCTGCTTGACCATAGTTAGCAAATTCAATTCGTAGAACTGGGTGATCTGGTGGGATAAGTGGTTTGACGTTGTGCTGATTATGTAGTGCAATCTTTGTTTTTTCCCTGAGCAGCTCTCCTGCTTTTTGAGGAGTTAGGCACAGGGCAGAGGATCTTGATTGTTGTTCTTTTACAATGGCTGTGGTGACATTCGGAATCAGAGCTTCAGCCTCTTTCGCTGTCTCGTTATCTCCACTAACCATTAATACAGGTACGCCATAATACCCTGCGACATATGCATTAAAGCCCATTTCTCCTATTTCATGATCATTAATGTACATTGTACGAACACCAAAAATCATCGTATGGCTCATGACTCCTCTTTGAGAGGCTCTCGCATGGTACCCTAGAAAAAAAGCTCCGCTAAACGTATCGTTTAATCCTTGAACCATCGAAAATGGTTTCACATCTCCTGTGATTAGCTTTGCTTCCGTATGTAACTCTTCGATTAAAAGGTTATTCATTTTTGAATGACTGTCATTCACAATGATCTCTTGCCCACCTTGCTTAAAGGCTTCTTCAATGACATGATTCGCTTCAGCCGTCATCAACGACTGCCCGCGCCTGTAGTGAGTTCTAGATGAATCAACAAATGTATCATCTGCGAAACCCGTAATTCCTTCCATATCCACTGACAGATAGAGTTTCATAGCATCCTCCTCGTTGATGAAATTCCAATAAGTTACCTAATTATCAAAGAAATCAGACAAATTGAAAAGCATTTCGTGAGGTTATATGACAAAAACTAGGGTGTATCATGCTTAATGAAAGCGTTTTCTTATTTAAGTATACCTGTTCCTTTATTTGGATTTCAATAAAAAGATATCGTTTTAAAAACATAATAGAACTTCGGTGTCTCTTATCTTCTTAATTCAACTTTTTATACGTTTGCTACTTGAAGGATTTGGGAAATAAAATAATTCGAACGAGGCTAGCGAACTTAGCAAATAATCCGCTACAGGAGAATCCCTCGCACCCGCGCGGAACGGCCTCAGCCCCTTGCGCGGAAAGGGCACCGCTACAGTGTCTTCACCGCGTTCTGTTCCGTAGGAGTCTCGGATTCTCCTTCCGCTCGTCGTAGTAATAGAAATACGAATGGCGAATGATTCTACAATTGAATTATTCGCCATTCTTAATGATTTTAAGTTACGTCCCTAGCTCTTCTATATTCATTACGTAAAACGGCTCAGCTTAAAGGAATCGATTGAATGGATTAGTGGTTGGTCTAATGCCATTTCACTTAAGAGCTTTCCAATGACACTTGCAAATTTGAATCCATGTCCGGAGAAGCCTCCTGCAAGAATGATGCGCTCATCCAATGGATGCCAATCGATTATAAAGTCTTCATCAGGCGATTGATCATAGATACATACAGCACCACGCTTCAGCTCGCCCGCAGCTTTTGGAACATGTACATCAAGTAGCTGTCTCAGCTCCGGCTCGTCTTCTTCATACGCGCCAAATGTTCGGTTTAATTGCTCGGGTTCTACAAGCTGTCCCCCGTCATGTCTGCCAATTTTAAAGCCTGCTCCCTTGTAGTCTGGGAAGGCATAATATAATCCGAATGACGTGTTAAAGACGATGCATGGAAAAGAACAAGAGTCGAATGTATTCTCTGCCTTAGGTTCGAACCAGGCAATTGTTTTTCGGATCGGCTGGATGGGCATTTTTACTTCTGGCAAGAGCTTATGAGTCCAAGCACCTGCAGACACAATGACTTTACCCGCATGAAATCTACGCTGCTCTGAAACAACTTCTACACCCTCTGCTACTGGATTCACATGCATGACGGACTCACTTGCAAAAATATCTACCCCGAGTTCCAGAGCAAGCTCCTTATAAGCTTGTACACATTCCTCGCTTAATAAAAAACCAGCTAACGTATCCAACACTCCTTTAGAAGTGTCAGGCAGGTTTATGTCTGGCCACCTTTCTTGAATGTCACTCGCTGTTAACACTTCATGAGGAAGCGAGTGAGTTGTTGAACTATGTAATACTTCATTTAAAAAGTCTGATCCGTCTTCCCCCATGAGCAAAGCACCTGTTTGCACATAAAGAGAACGATTCGATTTTTGCTCAAGCTCTCTCCAAAGCGCGTACGCATGTTTAACTAGAGGTACATAGCTTTCACCTTCACTGTACCCAAAGCGCATCATTCTTGTTTGTCCGTGGTGACTCCCTGTTTCATTTGGAATTGTATCACGATCTAAGACGGCTACATTGTGACCGGATCTAGCTATATAATAGGCCGCTGCGATTCCCATAGAACCCCCACCAACAATGACAACATCATATGACTTTTTCATCTCATCACTTCCTTTTTTGTAGTCTAGCGAATTTTCATTCAAATGGGTAGAGGTTATAAATTTAAATCTTTCCATTCCCTAAATAAGTGATGTATGATTAGACATCATAGCATATGAAATTTAGATGTAAATCAGGTGAACGTATGAATAAGCAAAATGAGTCCGCCGTAGCTGTTTTACTTGGAGCAGGTGCGTATGTTCTTTGGGGAATTATGCCCTTGTATTGGAAAATGGCTGGAGATGTCTCTTCTGCAGAGATCCTCGCCTACCGGATTATCTGGGCGTTTCTTTTTATGATCATTGCCCTCGCTTTAATGGGTAAACTAACGGAAGTTCTTCAAGAAATGAAAAAGATCTGGGCTCACAAAAAGAGTCTATTTGCTATATCAGCTGCATCGATTCTAATTACAGCCAATTGGTTTATTTTTATTTTCGCTGTGAATAGCGACCGGATTATTGATGCAAGTCTTGGTTATTATATTAACCCTCTCATGAATGTCGTGCTGGCAACAGTTATTCTAAAAGAGCAGCTGGCCAAACTTGAGAAAGCTGCTGTAGCACTCGCCTTTGTTGGAGTGATTGTGTTAACCCTGTATTACGGTCATGTGCCATGGGCATCGATCTTACTTGCGATCTCATTTTGTTCATATGGCTTCATTAAACGCTCCGTGTCTATTAGGCCTTGGACTGGACTAACGGTTGAGACTCTTTTAATGACACCTTTTGCCTTACTCTTCTTATTTTTGTTACCAGAAGCCGCGTATTTTTCTGAATCGGTTCCGACGATGTTTGTCTTAGCCGGTACAGGCGTGATCACAGCTGTTCCACTTCTTTTATTTGCAGTTGCTGCTCAAAAGCTCAGCTTCACGGTGATCGGATTCTTGCAGTATATCGCTCCGACGTTTATGCTTATTATTGGAGTCTTCCTTTATAAAGAACCATTCTCAAGCATCCAGCTTATTGCATTTATTTGTATTTGGATTGCTTTAGGCTTGTTCACGTATTCGAAGCTACAAACAAGAAGACGACTAAAGAAATTAGCACGTACCACACAACAACCAGCTTAGTGTTTCCATTTGAAAGGAGATTGTTTAAACATGAGTACATTTAGAGGGTACATTGGTACCTACACAAAAGCAGATAGTAAAGGAATTTATACATTTACATTGGATACCGAAGCAAAGCGCCTTCAAGAGCTTGAAGTAGCTGCAGAGTTAGGGAATCCAACATACGTAAACCTTGATGCTGATCAAACCCATCTTTATGCCGTTGTGAAAGAAGGTTCTGAAGGCGGAGTAGCATCATACAAAATTGACAAAGATACTGGAAAGTTAACTCATCTAACAACAGAATTAACCGATGATGGCTCTCCTTGCCACGTGAGTGTAAATGACTCTCTTGCGGTAACGGCAAACTATCATAGCGGAAGAATTACAGCCTTCCCATTACAAGCTGATGGCAGTGTGGCTCCTGCTTCATCCTATGCACAACACGAAGGTACGGGTCCACATGAGCGTCAAGAGAAACCTCATGCTCACTTTGCTGGGTTCACTCCTGATAATCAACATGTCATTGCTGTTGATCTTGGAACAGACAAGATTGTGACGTATTCATATGAAGATGGCAAGCTAACCGAATCTGGAAGTTACACATGTAACCCTGGTTCTGGTCCAAGACACTTAGCCTTCCATCCAAAAGAAAAGTATGTGTATGTCTTTACTGAATTAAGTAATGAAATCATTACTCTTTCATATGAAGATGGAATTAACGCATTTAAAGAAGTCCAAGTTGTTTCTACATTACCAGATGATTTCTTAGAAAACAGCCAAGGAAGTGCGATCCACATTTCATCTGATGGCCGCTTCGTGTACGCTGCAAACAGAGGTCATGACAGCATCGTAGTCTACGAAGTAAACCCGTATTCTGGAGAGCTTTCACTTATCCAGCGTGTTCCTTCTGCTGGAAACTGGCCAAGAGACTTTGTCCTTGATCCAACCGAAGCCTTTATTGTTGTTTCAAATGAAGAAACAGGAAATGTTGTACTGTTTGAACGCGACCCGGAAAAGGGTACAATTACACAGCTTGATTCGACACTTGAAGTGTCCAAGCCTGTTTGTCTAAAATTTTTAAAGTAAACGAATGCAAATGGCTTCTATACAGACACTCTGTATAGAAGCCCATTTTTTGGCCTGAATATAAAAAGGAGCTACCTCATCATGACGCAACAACAAGGTTTATCGAAAAAACACACCATTCTACTTATCATAGGCATTGCAGTCATTGCCTTTAATTTACGGCCTGCCATCACATCGGTAGGACCAGTAATCGGTGAAATCCGTGCAGACTTTGGTCTATCAAATGGTGCAGCGGGATTAATTACAACCCTGCCTCTACTTTCATTTGCTGCCCTTTCACCGCTCACCCCAAAGCTTGGTCAGAAGCTTGGCTTTGAAGGAGCAATTGTTGCTGGGCTAGGCTTATTACTATTGGGCATTCTTTTACGCGCAACGGGTCTCTTATCCTTTCTTTTTATCGGTACAGCCTTAGTTGGTGTCGGGATTGCAATCTGTAATGTCCTTTTGCCCGGACTTGCTAAGCTACATTTTCCTTTGAAAGTTGGTTTGATCACTAGTATCTATTCCACACTTATGTCGATCTTTGCTGCACTTGCATCAGGAATCACTGTTCCCATGGCAGACGGATTAGGCCTTGGCTGGAATACAACACTACTGTTATGGGGGACGCTCGTATTACTTGGTCTCGCCGTGTGGGTCCCACAGCTTCGTGGTAAAAACAGCGAACCAAAACCTGTTGATGTTCAACCTGTTTCCAGTTCTATGTGGAAATCCTCCATTGCATGGCAGGTCACACTTTTTATGGGGTTACAGTCCTTTCTCTTTTATTCTTCTGTGGCGTGGCTACCTGAAATTATGCGAAGCCACGGCATGAGTATCGTGTCAGCGGGCTGGATGCTATCAATCATGCAGTTTGCCGGAGTCCCAGGGAACTTTCTTGCACCCATTATCGCGGGAAAATTGAAGGATCAACGTGGATTAGTAATTGTCATCAGTATTCTTTATTTTATCGGTCTCATTGGGCTGATCTACGGAGGTTCGACGCCGTTCCTTGTCGTATCCATCTTATTCATGGGACTTGCCTCTGGATCAAGCATCAGTTTAGCCCTTACATTTATCGGATTACGAAGCGCAAATGCCAAACAAGCATCAAAGCTATCCGGCATGGCTCAATCACTTGGCTACCTACTTGCCGCATCAGGTCCAATTGTCATTGGGCTTGTGTTTGACTGGTTCCATAACTGGACCGCACCGTTGCTCATGTTTATGGTTGTACTCATCGCCATGACAGGCGTTGGCCTTGGTGCGGGAAGAAATCTGAATGTTGTGCGTGAGGTTGGTTAGGTTTAAGTAGAGAAATGTGTCGAATACATCGGAGTTGAGTTGAAATATATCCGATTACAGCACAAATACATCGCGTTCCTCTGCAATACATCACAGTATCTACACATACTAAAAAACGGACTGATTCATCTTAAAGAATCAGTCCGTTTTTCTGTCTAGCGCTCGATCTAAAATGGCTTGATAGACCGGATGCCAATTTTTGTAATAGAAAGAGATCTCGTGCGGGTTGATAAACCGACGTTCAGTCGACTCTTCATTTGGATGAAATGATTGCAGCTCTGTAATTGTCATCTTATAAAAGACTTGATAGCCAATCTTAGGGTAGGGACTTGTATCATTCCACAACACGTTCTCCGTGTGATCAACGATGATCGATCCAAGACATTTAGCCTCTCCCCTGACAGCAGCCTCCTCAAACACTTCTCTGCGAAAACATTGTTCAGGGGTTTCACCTTCATCTACATGTCCTCCAGGAAAATCCCACCCTCTATCTACCAAGTGAACTAGCAGCATGTCATCGCCTTGAAAGCAAAACCCGTGCACACTTGTCACGAGATCCTTTTGCGGAAGCGCCTCGCTTGGTTTCCACGTTAGGTTCACCTTTGCTTCTCCCCACTGCACATTGATACTTACCACTACACTCTCCCCCTCCATTTAAAAAACCACCACCTTCCAGTGATGGTTTCCCTCATTATTCGCTTAATGCTTCCTCCACCGTTGCATAGGTGTAACCTAAGTCACGAGCCACGGCTTCGTATGTGATCTGTCCATTTGCAACATTTAAGCCAAGGGCAAGTGAAGGATTGGCTATCATCGCTTGCTTGACTCCCTTGTCTGCAATCTGCTTCGCGTATGGAATGGTTACGTTTGTTAGTGCAATCGTTGAGGTACGTGGAACGGCACCAGGCATGTTTGCTACTGCGTAGTGAATGACGTCATGCTTTGTATAGGTTGGATCATCATGCGTTGTAACCTTATCAGCCGTTTCAATAATCCCACCCTGGTCAACGGCGACATCCACAACCACGCTACCTGGCTTCATCGACTTAATCATTTCTTCCGTCACAAGCTTCGGTGCCTTAGCCCCCGGAATGAGAACAGCACCAATGACAAGATCTGCCTCCCTGACCGCATCAGCAATATTCATTGGATTAGACATAATCGTTTGAACATCTCTCCCAAATTGGTCGTCGATTTGACGAAGGCGCTCTGCACTCAGATCAAGCATCGTTACATCCGCTCCAAGACCTACCGCAATCTTAGCCGCATTTGTCCCAACAACACCAGCTCCAATGATCGCTACCTTCCCACGCTTCACTCCTGCCACACCACCTAAAAGAATGCCTTTACCTCCTTTAGGTTTTTCTAAGAACTGCGCTCCGACCTGGGTGGCCATTCGACCCGCTACCTCGCTCATTGGTGTGAGTAATGGAAGTGTCCTGTTCTCCTCTACCGTTTCATAAGCAATCGCAGTCACTCCGCTTTCAGCCAGTGCCTTAGCAAGCTTCGGCTCCGCTGCAAGATGAAGGTACGTAAATAAAATCAGTCCCTGGCGGAAGTAGCCATACTCCAATTCAAGCGGCTCCTTCACCTTGAGTATCATCTCGGCTACCTGCCACGTTTCTTCAGGAGTTGCTAAGATGGTTGCACCGGCCGTCTTATACTCGTGATCAGTGAAGCCGCTCCCCTCACCTGCACCTGCTTCGATAAATAATTCGTGTCCGCCATTGACGAGTGTAGATACCCCAGCAGGTGTGATTGCTACTCGGTTTTCGTTATTCTTTACTTCCTTCGGTACCGCAATAATCATATTGACTCCTCCTTCACTCTCTACTATTCCCTTTTTTTAGTATAGTAAAGAGCCGGACAATCTGACATCGTGGGATTTGAAGAAAAGAACTGTCTCACTTTGTTGATTTTCACAAAATGGGATAATTCTACTTTCTTGAGAGGAGGAGATCTAGATACAGACCCATTCGCTGTGCTGGGTCTTTTAACAGAAAGCGTCCAATGCTCTCAAGACGTTTGATTCGATAGGTTAGTGTGTTTACATGTACATGAAGCTGCTTAGCTACTTCATTCGTATTGCCATCCTTCTTTAAAAAGAGAACCAATGTTTCATAGAGTTGGGTGCCTTGCTTCTTGTCATATTCCACAATTCGTTTAATGCCTGGATGCACTTTTGTCCCTTTTGGAATCTGATCAATGTATTTAAACACACCTAAATCTGAAAAGGTGTGAGCCGTATCAAGCTCTTCTGGATACTTTTTCTTTAAAGAAAGGACTTGTTTTGCTTCCTTGTAGCTTTCTGAAATGTGATCAAAGCCGGCTACATAAGACCCTGAGCAGCTTTCCTTCTGTTTAATCACAAAACGCTCCTGAAGCTGACCTGTTAGCTTCTTTAAAAAATAGTGCCTAGACTGCACACCTGTTGCCCTTACCAAACATACAAGCTGATGTTCATCCCAAAGAAACAAAGGAATCGTATCCTGATACGAAGCCTGGAGCATATAGTCAATGTGACGCCTCGCTTCTTCGTCTTGTTCTTCGAATACAAATAAGCTTACAAATACCTGTTCATCGGGCTGCATTTGTGCAAGATGCAGTTCTGATTGAAGATGCTCTGATTCATCTCCTACTATTAACTGCCAGAGCAATTCGGTTCGGCTTTTATGTGTCTGCTTGCGTTGTCTACTGAGTTTAAGAAGCTCTTGCTTCGCCGTTGCGGCCGCTTCCTTCAAGAGTAAAAGATCTGTATCAGATAGCTTCTGCAAATGATCAGATACCCAGATGTACCCGAGCACCTCTTGATGCTTCCAAATCGAGACCGCCACTCGGCTTCCAAGATCAAATTCCTTAATCTCAGGGACTCGAACGGGCTCTCTTGTCTGATTTAAAGCTGGGATGATGCCGTCTTTCCAGAAACGATTGATGAGTTTTTCTGGTACTCTTCTTGAAATAATCGTGGAGATGCGCGCTTTGTCTGCCCCATCTCCATGTGTACTATAAGCAAGCAGCTGATGATTCGCATCTTCAATTGTTACTGGACAATGTAAGTAATAGCTAATCATCTCGGCAAACTCTTCAAGAGAACGAAATGGCTGGCGAAAAACGTGAGAAGTTGTCTGTGTCATAGCATTCCTCGCAATCCTACTAGCTAAAGCACTTTTTCCTTATTATAACAAGCAGACAAAGAGCCTGACTATAGAGATTAGCCCTTCTCTTTATAAAGCTCAAGTGCACGCTGACGCATCGTACTGTGATCAACGATTGGGCGTGGGTAGTCCTTCCCAATCTCACAGCCTACTTCCTCCTGAACATCCTCTGGCATCTTTTCAGGTGAATGAATGTATTTTTTCGGTAAGTCTTTTAATTCAGGGACATACTTCCGAATGAAGTCTCCATCTGGATCAAAGCGCTCGGATTGTCTTGTCGGATTAAAAATGCGGAAGTACGGCGCTGCATCTGTACCTGTGGAAGAAGCCCACTGCCACCCTCCAATATTTGAGGCTGGTTCGTAGTCAATCAACTTTTCCTCAAAATAACGCTCACCTTCACGCCAATCCATCAACAAATCCTTTGTCAGAAAGGATGCGACAGCCATGCGGAGCCGGTTATGCATCCATCCAATCTGATTCAACTGTCTCATGGCTGCATCGATGATCGGAAAGCCAGTGTTTCCTTTTTTCCATGCTACAAAAAGCTCATCATCCCGGTTCCAATCCATGCCCCGGTACTTTTCAATCAGCTCCTGATCCTTACTTTCAGGGAATTGATAAAACACCATATTGTAAAAGTCACGCCAGGCAAGCTCTTGAATATATGTCTCGGGTCCTTGACCGTTTGCTTGATCTCCGAGCTCATCTAATATTGTGTAATACACCGTTCGAGCTGAGACAGCTCCTGTGCGTAAGTAAGGTGAAAGCATGCTTGTTCCAGCTATAGCTGGGAAGTCCCGCTTTTTCTTATAGTCATACATCTTACTATGCGTAAACTCCTCTAATCGTTCGAGTCCATGATCCTCCCCTGCATACTTCCACTTACCCGTCTTTGATTCCATGAGCTTTTGATATGCGTTTGCACCACGCTTAAAAGAGTCACGTTTGTCGATCGCATGCTCTTTCACTTTCTTAAGGTCAATTCGTTGGACCTGCGGCTTATCCAACTGCTGCCACTGCTTATAATAGGAGGAAAAGACCTTATAAAGAGAGCCATCCTGCTTCTTCACTTCAGTTGCCCCATGTATCGTGTGATCAATACACGGAAAGACACTAATTGAGGTCGACTCAAAATAATCCATCACTTCCTGATCTCGTTTAGCGCCTCCACCCGTTTCATCCGCATTAAAAAATAGCTGATCTACATCTGGCAGTTGATTCTGCATCTGATGGAACGCCTCTTCAAGACTTCCTGTAACAAAGTGCACCGGAAATCCTTCCTTCTCACACTTTTCGACATGCTTCATTAATGTCTCATAGTAATAATCGTGTCTAGCTGTAAAGGTATCATTTAATGTAGGCTGAATATAAAATAACGCAACCAACGAGTCCTCTTTCGAAAGCGATGAAAGGGCCTTTGATAGCGCGGTATGATCGTGCAAACGTAAATCTCTTCTAAACCAAACAACTGTTATTCCCATTGTGTCCCCTGCTTTCTAAACCATCGAATCTGTTCTCTATCTTCTTTACCCATAATATGAGCAGATTAGACTATTTTTACGATAAGGGCATCTGAATATGTTTCGAATCTGTGAATTAAGGAATGATAGAGGTAAGAACAAGGAGAGGATGATAAACATGATTCGTACAATTCTTATGATCGTTGGTGCCATTGTTGTAATCAGTGCTATTGTTTCATTCGTACTGTAATAAAACGTTTCATGCCCTTATATATTTTAGAATGAAAGCGGAGGAACAGCTTAGATCCGCTTGTCCTCATAGTAAAAAAAGACGATGACATCCAATTTTGTTGGGTCATCGTCTTTTAAAAAAATTCGTGTCCACCCTCCTACACCCGCGACAAACTTTCACCTTTACTTAGAACCTCAACGTCAACTTGCACGGTCTCTGGGTACTTAATGCCTTGTCCGGTGTTAAGAATAACCACTGTTTCTTCTTCGCCAATCCACCCTTTTTGCTTCAGTTCTCTAGCTGCCGCAAAGGCTGCAGCGCCTTCTGGGCAAACGAAGGCTCCTTCTGTCCGACCTATGGTTTCAAGCTCTTTAAGCATTGTGGCATCATCTATGGCGACTGCACAGCCATTTGTTTCATAAATGGCATCAAGCACAAGAAAGTCTCCAATGGCTTTTGGTACATTGATTCCAAATGCCTGGGTATAGGCATTCTCAAAGTATTCGGAGGATCTGCTCTTATCCTGCCATGCCTTAACGATTGGTGCACAGCCTGTAGATTGTACAGCCACCAGTCGTGGAAGATTGCCTTCAATCCAACCCATTTCTCTTAGTTCAAGTAATGCCTTATAGATCCCAATTAACCCCACTCCACCGCCTGTTGGGTAAAGAATGACATTAGGCATCGACCAGTTCATTTGTTCAACGAGCTCAAGTCCCATTGTTTTCTTTCCTTCAATGCGATACGGCTCCTTAAGGGTAGAGGCATCATAGATTCCGTGCTCCGCTACAGCTTTAGCCACAACCTGCCCTGCATCACTAATCAGTCCATCAATTAAATGAAGGTCGGCGCCTGCTATGATACACTCCTTGCGTGTAATCTCCGGTGCATCTACAGGCATGACAATAGTCGCTTTAATATCCGCTCTGGCGGCATAAAGGGACCACGCCGCACCCGCATTTCCATTCGTCGGCATCGCAATTTGTTTGACGCCAAGCTCCTTTGCTTTTGACACACCAACTGCGGCACCACGGGCTTTAAATGAACCCGTCGGCACCATACCCTCATCCTTCATATATAAGTGAAAGAGTCCCATCTCCCTGCCAAGCTTTGTCATAGGAACAAGTGGAGTCATGCCTTCGCCCAGGCTGACAACCGAGCCCGAATCTTCAACAGGTAACAGCTCATGATATCTCCATAAAGTAAGTTCCCGTTCCATAAAATCTTTTGGGTTCATCGCTTCTGATAACGCCTTCAAATCATAACGAACAAGAAGCGGCGAACCACATGAACACAGATGATGGACCTCCCCTTTTGGATACACTTCATAACATTTTGGACATTCTAGGTGCGACACATAGCTGTACTTCATCCCAAATCCTCCCTAAGCCATCTATTTAATTGTTCAAAAAAGCTGTACCAGTTGTGTGAACTAGATAAAGCAATTCGTTCTTAATCGTTTAGTTCCTTTATATTTACCTACTTATTTTTCATCATCGACTAAATCGTTCTCTTCTTCAACCTTTTTCAAGTCTTTTTCTTTATCTTTCAAGAATCTCCATAACTATGCTCCCAAAAGAATTGTAAAGATTTCATGTGAAACAATGGAAACGATTGACCCTCACTTGTATACCGACTATACTGAGAACACTTAATTAAATACTCCAAAGGGGAGTAGCAGTTCAGCAGCTATCGTCATTACAGGGAGATTGTCCCTCGGTACTGTTGGCAACAGATCATTGTTGTTTGCGAGACCTTTGTCACACTTTCGTGGCAAAGGTCTCTTTTTTTGTTGGTAGACCCAAGTCACAGTGGCTTGGGTCTCTTTTATTTGGTTAAGAAAAGACGAGAGGAGAATCATATATGTCTAAACTTATAAAGCTCTTGGGGCATCCGATGGTGAAAAAGGGGTTAAAAGAAGCTCAAAAGCACGTCTTACCTAAGCTAAAGCAAGAACTAACAAAACGTAAACAAACGAAAAAGGGGTAGTGTTAATGAGTGAGAAGGCGCAAGTACGTCCAACCTCTGTTTCGCGCCTCGCTGGCAGTGTTACATTTAGTAAGAGGGGGAGGCAGACCGTTGTCTCAAATTATGATCGCAGCTTAACCCTTGTTGGTAGTGGGAGAAGCGCTTATGTTTTTAAGCTTCCAACTGTTAATCGAGTGTTAAAGGTGTTTTATCCACCTTATGAAAAACTAGCGTACCAGGAAGCAGAAATATATAAACTGTTAGCTGATACTACGCATTACCCAGCTTTATATGAGGTTGGCAATGGATATCTTGTGATTGATTATATTAAAGGACAAACCTTTTTCCAATGCTTATTACATGGAGTTCGGGTGAGAACCGAAAACGTAGAAGCAGTTGATCAAGCGATTGAAGCGGCGCGTTTAAAGGGGTTAAATCCGTCTGATATCCATCTACACAATTTGATGCTGACAGAGGATGGTTCAGTTAAAGTCATTGATGTTGCCCGTTTCAAGCAAAGTAAACAATGCAAGCAGTGGGATGATCTAAAATTCGCGTTTAAAGCCTATCGTTTTCTTCCAAAACGAGCACCGAAAGTGATCCTTTCAGCCATAGCTGCTTGTTACAAAGCGATTCGATAAGAACTCTAGCTACATTCACCTATAACAAAAGCTAATGACTGCGATCAAGTCATTAGCTTTTTGCACAAAAACACTCTTTTTTATCTTCCCGTTTCAAACGGACTATCTTCATAACTCGTCCAGTCACTCCAGCTACCAGAATAAAGTCTCACGTGATCAAACCCTGCTTCCCTTAACGCAAACACATTCGGACACGCGGTTACGCCTGAACCACAGTAGACGATGATTTCCTTATCCTTTGGAAGTGCTTTGAAATGCTCAACTAGCGCAGCTCCACTCTTCCAGTTCCCCGATTCATCCAGGAGGTCTTCCCAGAAATAATTAAGCGCACCAGGGATATGTCCACTTTTTGCATCAAGCGAATCTGCTCCACCCGCATAACGTTCGGGGGCTCTTGCATCGATGAGAATGGAATCGAACGAACCGATTCTTTGCATAACGTCTTCTCTCGTGACTCTTGCCTCCTCGCGCACGGAAGGAACAAATGTCTTTTCAGAGTAGGTTGGTATGTCTGTCGTTGTAGGGTACCCCGCTTCAACCCAGGCCTCAAATCCACCTTCTAGCATGTAGTGTTTGTCGTGTCCAAGATAATAAAGCTGCCAGCATAATCTGCTTGCAAACGATCCTTTTTTATCATCATAGGCAACCACAAGCGTATCTTGATCAATTCCAACTTCGCCCAATTTTTTAGAGATCTCTCCTGTTTCTGGAATCGGATGACGTCCTCCGTGTTCTTTTGCCTCGCCTGATAGATCATGACTCATGTGCAGGTAAATTGCGCCTGGGATGTGTGATTCCCCGTACAGTTGTTTTCCTTTATCCGTGTCTGACAGAGCATAGCGAACATCAACAATGACAAGATTTGATGTACCTGAATCCAACTGTTTCTTTAACTCTTCTGGTTTCAATCGTTTCATCGTGATTCGCTCCCTTCTTTTAAGCTATCGTATCATATCTCTATTAAAATAAGAGGGTGGTACCTCCCATTAATGTAGCGAGCAAAACACGAACACAGCACAAAATCCGCTACAGGAGAATCCCTCGCTTTCCGCGGATACGGCCTCAGCCCCTTCCGCGGAAAAGGCACCGCTACAGTGTCTTCACCACGTATTTTACCGCAGGAGTCTCGGATTCTCCTTCCGCTTGTCTCACTAAAAAGCAATAACACACGAATGACGAATGATTCGATTGTAGAATCATTCGTCATTTTTTTACTATTTTCTAGTTATGTCCCAACCTCTTACAAAATCAAGCGACAAATTTCAGCCCAATATATCGATTTCTACCTTTTTTACGAACCCAGCATATTTGTGCCGTTCGTCCTGATAGTTCTCGTTCCTTTGTTGATACCTTAACCAACTGATCTACACGAAGACTCCGGTTAAGCTTCACGCTACAACCTGCTTCGCTGTAATCCAGCACAGTCATTTCCACTGTTTGACCATCAATATTTAGCTGACCAGGAAGTGCGACATCATGACGAATAGATTGTCGATGATAGCTTGGATCTTCTCTTTTTGTTCGGCGAAGGAACCGGTACATCGCTGTTGTTAAAAAGGCTTTGTCGTAATACTTTTCAATCCCCGCATTTACCGGCTCACTAAACAACACACGAATTGTCTCAGCGTATTGATCAAGGTTTGGATCAATAAATGAAAGACCCATTAAAAGTTTCCCATTTTTTTCGTTGATCCACTCCTTCTTTACAGTTAGCCCTTCGACTCCGGCAAAATCGACTTTGAAGTTCACTTCCTTTGATAAATGATCTTCAAGAGAAAGTGCGTCTAACTCAATACGGGCGCCACTCTCACTAATATTGATAATGTTAAACGAGACTGCTGCTTCACTTCCATGAAGAACACCTTGAAGATCAACGGAAAAGCGCTCTGAGTTTCGGTGCCGCGGACGCTCAAAGGATAGGAAGACTGCTAGAATAATAGCCGCTGCATTATAAAGTACCCAGAACACATTAATATAGAGCACATCTGGGTTAACCGAGTACCGCTCTGGATACACGTAGTAAAGAACCACTTTTACCAAAGCGACAAGAGTGAGTGCTGCTAGAAGCAAGTACGGAATGCTGGTAACCCACAGAAAGCGTCGTTGATTGGTTTGTACGCCTTTTCTTGTAACATTAAATTTGAATTTCTTCTTAAGAAAAACTTCTGATAAAACGGAGATGGCCATATATGGTGCCATCGCTACTTCATATACATGACTCCAAAGCACTGTCCGCTTTTTATTCGCAACGGTCTTAAACATCAGCTGTGATGAAATAAAAGCTGGGACCCAGAACCATAATAGCTGATTGAAGGCGACGTCTAAGCTGTATATGTTAAAAACAAGGAATAACAGCGGTGCAAGTAAGAACACCATCTTATAGATACCAAAGAACCAGTAGTGAATGCCATCCATATAAAGAAGCTTCTGCATAAAGTTTAATCCCTTCATTTTTAACGGATTAAATTTACGGACAACCTGAATATTGCCGCGGCACCAGCGATCGCGCTGTTTTAAGAGATCAGCATAGGTCTCAGGTGAAAGACCAACAGCCAATGTTTCATTAATAAAGGCTGTTTTCTGGTTATCTGATTGCAGTAGCATGCCTGTTGCCATATCCTCTGTGATGACACCCGTGGCAAAACCACCTACTTCATCAAGTGCTGTTCTACGGAATAACGCATTACTCCCAACGTACATAGTGGCATTAAACCGATCTTTTCCTTCTTCTAATTGACGCATAAAGAAGTCTTGTTCATTTGTAATTTGATCCTCAAAAAACAAATTATATTGAAAAGGATCATCATTATAGAACACTTGTGGAGCTTGGACAAACACCATCTCCGGATCCGTAAACTGACCCATTGTTCGTTCTAAAAAATTGGCTTGAGGTACCATGTCTGCATCCATCGTCACCACAATTTCACCGTTTGTTTTAGTCAGTGCGTGGTTTAAGTTCCCCGCTTTGGCATGACTGTTATCTTTTCGGTCAATATAGCCAATTCCAAATTCGTCGCAAAGCTCTCGGACGCTTGCTCTTCTTCCGTCATCACACACATAGATTGAGACTAGATTCTTCGGATAACGGATGAGTGTACATGCAGCAATCGTGCGTTTTAATAGATCCTCAGATTCATTGTATGTAGCAATAAAGATATCTACGGTTGGTAGACTCTCAAATTCAGATAACGGTATATGCTTCCGCTTAAATGGTTTCCAAGAGATCACACTAAACACAATCGACTGAAGAAACCCTGCGATTTCAGTTAGTAAAAGTAAAATACCAGCAATAATACTAATCGTGTTCATTGTTGGCAACGTATAAACGGCACGCCAGCCTAGATAGATCGCATTAATCGCTAAGAAAAGGGCGATAAGCACCTGCTTAGACCAATGATATTTTCTTGATAATATGTAAAAGACAATGAGTACTACACTGGAAACGATTAACCATTCATATAACGTCACTTCCATCTCTAGCAATCCCCCTCAAAAAGACATGTGTCTATTTCACTAGAATATGGATTCATACTATTATCAGTAGACAAAAAAATCAATATAAATTCGCCAAAAACTGCCTTCTTTCACCTAATTTTATCTGATATCGCTTACATTGCGCTTTATGTAAAATTAATTGTTGAAAGGGGTCGTTTAATCGACTAAACTGATTTCAGTTCAAATAAAGGATGTGGTTAACTTGGAGAAAGAACAGAAATTAAAGCGTACGCTTACGCTGGTTCCGCTTATTGTAATCGGACTAGCCTATATGGATCCGCTTGTTGTATTTGATTCCTATGGAATCGTTGCTCAATTAACGCAAGGACACGTGGCTGCTGCCTACATTTTTACGATTGTAGCACTTTTACTTACTGCTTATAGCTACGGAAAAATGGTACAGGCGTATCCGAAAGCGGGCTCAGCGTATACGTATGCGCAGAAAAGTATTCACCCTCATGCCGGCTTTATTGCTGGATGGACCTTATTACTCGATTATCTCTTTTTACCAATGGTAAACTTTGCGATTGGAGCGGCTTATTTAGACGCAGCCTTTCCAGCTGTTCCACCGTTTATCTGGGTGTTGATCTTAGCTCTAAGTATTACATTAATTAATGTGTTTGGAATTAAACTAACAGCCAACATCACAGCTATTTTTGTAACATTTCAAGTGATTGTCGCCCTCGTTTTTGTTGGGTTTATTATTAAAGGACTAACATCAGGTCTTGGTACAGGTGTGTTACTCTCGCCCGTCCCTTTTTACAGTTCTTCACTTGATATGTCTCTTATTTTTACCGGAGCATCGATCCTTTGCTTTTCCTTTCTTGGATTTGATGCAATTTCGACAATGTCAGAGGAAACGATTAATCCAAAGAAGAATATTCCTCGTGCCATCTTTTTAGTGGTTCTTATCGGGGGCGTTCTTTTTACTGTAACGTCTTATTTCCTACATCAGGTTTATCCTAACTTTCAAAACTACGCGAATGCAGAAGCCGTCTCTCTTGAGATCGCTGGATATATCGGCGGAAGCTTCATGCACTCATTATTTTTAGCTGGAACAATGGTTGCCGTTATCTCTTCTTCCCTTTCCTCTCATGCAAGTGCATCGAGGCTGCTTTATGCCATGGGACGAGATGATTCTTTGCCGAGACGATTCTTTGGGTATGTGCATCCTAAGCTAAAGACACCATTATTTAATGTTCTATTTGTTGGTGCTATTTCAACGACTGCTATTTTTGGTGAGCTTGAGATCATTTACTCTTTCATTAGTTTTGGTGCTTTAATTGGTTTTACTAGTGTAAATGCTTCTGTTATTGCACATTATTACATTCGCGGGCAGAACCGAAGCTTTACACAGACCCTACGCTACTTAGTTGTACCAGGCGCTGGTGCTGCATTCTGTATTTGGCTTTTAGGAAGTATTAGTACGAATGCGTTAATCATCGGATCTGCTTGGCTATTACTTGGATTGATTTACTTCATTGTAAAGATCCGACGTAACCCAGATTTCGTGTTGAATTTACAAGAAAAATAAGAAATAAAGCGTTCTGTCATCGGGCGCTTTTTCTTATGCCATGATTTTCATAGAACGTTCAATAGGAATCTTCCTAGATATACGATACAATGAGTGGAGTTTCGACATTTATCGTTGTAAAGGAGTTTCATAGAATGAAAGGAAAAATAGGAGTACTTCTTTCGTGGAGCTTCATTCTCATTCTTATCTCTCTTTTTTTAGTGATCCTCTATCAAGAGAAACAGTTAGAAGGCCCACACGAAGCCTTTGCTAAACAAAAGAATGAAGCATCTGAACCTGCAACAGACCTTCATCCGATGGTCGCTGAAAAAGTGAATCAGTTGGTTGAACAAGCAGAAGAACTAAATATCCAAGTGGTCATTACTGACGACTTTCGCTCAATAGAAGAACAAAATTCCCTCTATGACCGTGGGAGAGACGCAAATGGTCAGGTTGTTACAAACGCGAGGGGTGGAGAATCCTATCACAATTATGGACTCGCTGTTGACTTTGCCCTTCGTACACATGATGGTGACGTCATTTGGGATATGAATTACGACGGCAACAATAATGGAGAAGCGGATTGGATGGAAGTTGTAGAACTAGCTAAGGCACTCGGCTTCACTTGGGGCGGCGACTGGTCGCGATTTAAAGATTATCCTCATCTTCAAATGGATTTTGGTTATTCCATTAACGATCTACAGAATGGGTATTATCCTCCGCAAGAGTAGAGAGCTTTCTTCATGAGGAAAGCTCTTTTTTTAATGTAGTGATCGTTTCACTTAAATCTCCCCGCAGTTGTAAAGAAAACAAAGAATCCATTATCGTTGGCTCTCCATTTAACAGAGCAGCTGGTAATCCACGTTCATACACTGCATACTCAGGAAGCATGTTAAATGGACTTACTTGAAGAGATGTACCCATTGTCAGGACCAACTCACTAGAATCAATCACCTGCTCTGCCTCATTATGCTTAGTAATGGGATCTCCAAAGAGAACAATATCAGGTCGAACAATTGCCTGACAGCTTGTGTTATGACAACGCGGGGTTTCTTCTTTAAGAATGTGAGTAGTCGACTTCTTTATTCCACAAACTGGACAAGTGGCTGTGCGTAACGATCCATGATATTCAATGACAGAAGAGCTTCCTGCAGCTTGATGTAACCCGTCCACATTTTGAGTGACAATGTATACACGTTTGTCTCTTTCAAGATCCTTTATAAACGTATGAACTAGATTAGGCTTGTAGTTTTGCATCAATTTTATGTGAAATATATCTTTATACCTTCTCCAGAAGTCGATAGGATCTTTTGAAAAGTAATTGGTGGACATATAATATTCTCTCGATTGGTCCTCAGTCCAGACGCCACGTGCAGATCGAAAATCAGGAATACCACTTGCAGTGGAGACACCAGCTCCGGTTAAGATAGTAATGTTAGACGCATGCTTTATCAACTGAGCCAATTGCGACACTTCAGACATAATAGAACCCCCTTTTTAACGAATGGTTTCCTTATTATAACAAAGCAAAAACCATTAAGCAGACGCCAAGCGAAAAAGCTTACATTCTAACGCTTCATCATATTTCCCAACCTTCTTATTTGCATTCACTGGTTAACTTCATGCCTAACTTATAAGGAGGTTAGACCTATCAAATAACCACATCAGCACTAGCTTTTCTTAAATTTCCAGTAAGACAATTCAATAGACCGTTTTCACCTAATTATTCCAATATATTTCTTGAACATATCGGAATAGCTTGCTACAATCGCCTTACATAAGAGATAAGACCTAGGCGCTACCCTTGTTTTTCCCAATAGAAAAACATCATTATCCTCTCCATTTGAACGGAATTTGTTTTATAATGAAAACTATAGACATGGGTTGGTGAATCATGGAATTTGGACCAATAATCAAATACTACCGGTTAAAAAGTGGAATTACCCAGGCAGAACTAGCAGACGGTATCTGCTCAATCCCTCACCTATCCAAGATCGAGAACAACGCCTACAGTGTCAACAAAGAAACCGCAGCGATGCTAATGGAGCGCCTAGGTCTTGATATAAATGATGAGGTGGAGAGGTACGGGGTACTAGAAGAACGACTAGAAGAATTTATTGATTCATTGTTTTATTTTGAATTGGATAAGGCAGATAAGTTGAAAGTTGAACTTGAGCTTGATGAAGAGTACTATAGTAAAACAAATCTGGTTCATTTGTACCACATTTATATGGGTAGATACTTTTTTTCTAAATTAGATAATGATTCAGCCCAATATCATCTCCAAATCGTAGAAAAGAATAGAACAAACTTATCTCCAATTGAAGAGCTTTTGTTTAGATACATTTCAGGTAGTACGCTTTACCATAAAGGAAAGTATCGAGAAGCTTTAGATTATTACTTGGGTCTAAAGACGAAGAATCTTTCTACTAATTCTTCCATTAGTATGAAAGAAATCTCTTATCAAATTGCATTGTGCTATAGCGCTCTAGGTCAAAGTGAGAATTCAATACCATATGCACAAGAAGCTCTTTATTTCTATAAAGAAAAAGATAACTTTATTAGAGTTATACACACACAGATGCTACAAGCAATTAATTATGAAAGTATTAATTTATTTGAAGAAGCAAAGAATAATTACAGAGCTATACTTAGAAACACCAAGTTACTTAGTCTAGAAGATTTATATTTTAAATCTTTGTTTAACTACTCACTTTTACTTAGTGAAACCAAAGAATACTCTAAAGCTGTTAAAAATTTCAAAACATGTGTTGAATATTTTGAAGCAGAAAGTGAAGGTCAAATAACTGCCACTATTGAGTTAGTAAAAGTTCTTTTAAAAGCTAATATAAGTTCTGACTTAGAATATTTCATTGATCGTTTAAGAAGTTTTAACAACAAAGATAATATCAGTAAAAAGACTCGATTACTGATTAAAGAACAAATACTTAAATTCGAAAAAGATGAAGATAGAATTTACTCATTTTATGAGAAGGAACTTATACCTTTTATTGAGAAATCAAATGATGAAATACAATTTAGATACTATACACTTGATCTAGCCAAATGGTATGATTCTAAGAATGATTTAGCAATGGCACATCGTTATTATAAACTTTATAGTCTTTATTAAATTAAGGAGGAGATTTCATTGAAAAAGTTTTTTAAATTTAGCTTATCTATTGTTGTTGCTGGATTAGTCGCTACAACCGTTAACGAATCACAATTAGTATCTACTGCCTTCGACTTCGTTATTATGGGTAGCCCAAATGTAATGCTTCCTCCAAGCTAAAAAAACTCTCCTTCACGGAGAGTTTTTTTATTTTCCCTTACCTACCCACAGCCGCCTCTGCATTCACCAATCCACTACCAAAGTACTCTTGATTCCCTAGTGGTGTGGCGGTTGTTTGCAATGTTTCGCGAATCTCTGTAGCGGTTGCTGATGGGTTTGCTGCTTGTACAAGTGCTGCGACTCCGGCTACGTGTGGCGAGGCCATTGACGTTCCGCTAAGCTCTGCATATTGTCCACCTGGATAGGTGCTCAAAGTATCAACACCAGGTGCGGCGATGTTGTTTTCTGGTCCAAAGCTTGAGAAGTTGGCTTTGTTGTTTTCAGCATCTACTGCTGCAACAGATACGACATTCTCATACGCTGCCGGGAATCCAATTCCTCTTGTACCTGAGTTTCCTGCTGCTGCGATGAGTAGTGTGCCTTGCTCTTCAGCATAATCCACGGCTTGTTGTAATACCGGAGATCCGATTGGACCACCTAAGCTTAGATTAGCAATATCAATGTCTTGGTTGGCTGCCCACTCAATTCCAGCTGCAATATCACTCGTATATCCATCTCCAAATTGATCTAGAACCTTCACCGCATAAAGGTCGGCCTCTGGAGCGACACCTAGTACGCCAACTGAATTATCAAGTGCAGCAACCGTTCCCGCCACGTGTGTTCCATGTCCGTTTAAGTCTTCATATGAAGGCTCTGAACTGACAAAACTTTCTCCACCTACAATATTTAAATCCTCGTGTTGTGCGATCCCTGTATCGATAACAGCTACTGATACACCAGAACCAACGTTTCCTGATTCATGCACGGTTGGCGCGTTCACCTGCGGGATGCCATATGGGATGTCTTGCATGGTACTCATCTTTACATCTTTCTCTACATATTCGATGGAGGCTTCTGCTTCGAGAGCTTCTGCTTCCTCATCTGTTAATTCTGCATTAATAATGGGTAAATTCTCGTATTCTCTTAAAATATCTACCTCTACTTGGTTTTCAGATGTTTCTGCTTGGGTTGAAAATGTATTCGCATCGGCTTCTTCTTTAAACCCAATCAGATACCTTTCCTTTACATCTTCCGCCCCTGCAATTGCCGGTATTGCTGAGAGTGTAACAACTAACGATAGACCAACCGTCCATTTGCCTGCTTGAAACTGCATGAAATCCCTCCTAGATGATTTGCCAGCGTGTTCTGGCTTGGTACAACCCTAGCAAACATTCCCTTCAATGAACATTGGGAAAATGCAGGGGATTTTTTTGATAGTATCATTGAACCTCCCTCTTCTCACAAAAATGCATTCATCTAAAGACCTAGTTCTTCGGTATCGATCTCATGACTTATCTGTCCTACATTGCGGGTAAGTTATATGGTAAAATAACGAAATAAAACAGTATAGTAGGAGATAAAATATGAACGAGTCTTCGCAAAGTAAATTTGTAGTAGCAGGCTTATTACTTGGCATTTTTATGGCTGCCATCGACAATACCATTGTTGCGACAGCGATGGGTACAATTGTCTCTGATCTTGGGAGCTACGAGAAATTCGTCTGGGTTACTGCAGGATATATGGTTGCCGTGATGGCAGGTATGCCGATCTATGGTAAATTATCTGACATGTATGGTCGGAAACGCTTTTTTCTTTTTGGGTTACTCGCTTTTCTCATTGGATCCGTTCTCTGTGGAACGGCAGCAAGTATGGAACAGTTGATTGCCTATCGAGTCATTCAAGGAATTGGTGGCGGAGCGTTAATGCCCATTGCCTTTACGATTATTTTTGATCTATTTCCACCTGAAAAACGTGGGAAAATGACTGGGTTATTTGGTGCCGTTTTTGGGTTATCAAGTGTTCTTGGCCCACTATTAGGTGCGTTTATCACAGATGCCTTAAGCTGGCATTGGGTTTTCTACATCAATATACCGATTGGTGCCGTTGCGTTCTTTCTCATTCTTAAGCACTATCACGAAGAGCGCAGCACCATTAAACAAAAGATTGACTGGATTGGCGCTTCTACACTCGTGGTTGCCATCGTCTGTCTCATGTTCGCTCTTGAACTTGGTGGCAAAACGTTCGCTTGGAATTCAGCACCAATCATCGGCTTATTTATCGGTTTTGCCTTGATGTTCACTGCTTTCTTTTTTGCCGAGCGAAAAGCATCTGAGCCGATTATCTCATTCTGGATGTTCAAAAACAGACTATTTGCCACTTCACAAATCTTAGCTTTCTTATATGGTGCTACCTTCATTATCCTTGCTGTGTTTGTTCCTATCTATGTTCAAGCCGTGTACGGAGTATCAGCTACAAGTGCTGGTTTTGTCCTTATGCCAATGATGCTCGGATCGGTAGCTGGAAGTATGGTTGGCGGAACACTTCAAACAAAGGTCACGTTCAGGCGGCTAATGGCTGTGTCTGTTGCGTTTTTCTTTGTTGGCATGTTTCTCTTATCAGGGATGTCCGTTGAAACATCAAGAATAGCCTTAAGCTTTTATATCGCCCTTGTTGGATTCGGCGTCGGCTTTTCATTTTCCTTATTACCTGCTGCATCAATCAATGGAATCTCTCCACGTTATCGTGGGTCTGCCAATTCAACAAACTCCTTCCTTCGCTCGTTTGGAATGACCGTAGGTGTCACGATCTATGGGACGATTCAAACAAGCATTTTTACGTCAAGAATTGGCGGATCGAACTTAGGCTCAGGCAGTGTCAGTGAGCCAGGTGACATTCAACAAATCTTCCAGCCTGAAACAAGAGGAAGTATTCCACCTGAGTTGTTAACACAGCTTACTGAGGCTATGTCTGATTCTGTTACCTTCGTGTTCACACTAGCCCTTGTGCCAATCGCGATCGCTGCGGTGACGGTTGCATTTATGGGGAATGAACGAGTGCTAACCTCTAAGGAAATGAAAGAGAACGCAAACTAATCATATGAGTCGCTGTAGCATCAGAGGATTCTTCCAGGAATCCTCTGATGTTTTTTTAATTAGAATGTATCTCTCTTATTCACTGATTTTTGTAAAAAAGATGAATTAATCTCTAATAATGTGGGTAAAGAACAGGTAGTAGATAAGAAGGAGGGTATACACGTGACACTTTATGATTTTTTTAAATCTAATGCAGAGTCGATTACGGATGATTGGTACGCTCGGTTGGACAAGCATAAAGGCGGAGTTTACGGGACAGAGGATCCAAATGAGATTGCTGTATTAAAAGAACAGAACCTGCAGTTTCATCGGATTTTTATTGAGCTTTTTAATGATGAAAGTGTGTTAGAGGATGAGACATTTAAGCAATGGCTTGATGAAGTGACTTCGGATGAAGCGCATCTTAACACCCTATTACCAGAAGTAGTAGAGGAGTTTCTCAACAATCAACAAATTTATTTAGATTATTTACATACATACCTCAAGCGTCATGGTGGCGATCGTACACTAAGTGACTATCAAACGTATATTCAAAAAATTACAGATACCTTTCAACGAGTTGTTGTGCTTTATAGCAAGAAAAGCCAAGAAAAATCAAAACAGTTTATTCTTGCACAAACTCATTTAATTAACGAGCTGAGCTCCCCAGTTATTCAATTAAATCATCAGATTTCGTTGTTGCCCCTGGTGGGCGAGATTAATACAGAACGAGCGAAAGTGATTGTCTCAAATACCATTAAATTTTGTGCAGAATTTGAAGTTGATTGTCTGTTAATTGATTTATCAGGAGTCTCCCATATCGATACAATGGTTGCCAGTCAACTGTCAGAGCTGATTCAAGGACTTAGGCTTATTGGTACACGTACATCCTTATCAGGGATTCGTCCAGAGATCGCACAAACGGCGGTCCAGCTCGGTATTAAATTTAGTGGATATAACATCTACCCATCTATTGCTCAAGCATTAGCAAACCTTGATTTTACAACGATTGAAGTATAGCTTTACTCCTTTGAAATGAGTGAAATGCTAGAGGACTTAATCATTCTCCACCGTTTCGTGATATAGTAGGATTAAAATAATGTAACCGAGGTGATTCTGTGCATACTCCAGATTCTCGGGCTCGCTCAGATTGGTCATCATTAAATGGTGTTCAAACTGTAACGATTAGTCCACTTGAGAACTCAATTAATAAGGATATTCGCATTCCAGGAAGTAAAAGCTTCACAAATCGAGCGCTTATCATTGCTGCTATGGCTGAGGGTCCTTCCACACTTTCAGGCATTTTACGTAGTGATGATTCCTATTGGTGTATTGATACATTAAATAAGCTAGGCATTCAAACAAAAGTGGATGGTGACACGATAGAAATTGAAGGATGTGCAGGTAATTGGCCAGTAAAAGAAGCTGACTTATATATCGGTGCAGCTGGAACAACTGCTAGATTCCTTCCGGGTACACTTGCTGCTGCAAAAAGTGGAGAATGGTATGTTGAAGCAAGTGAGCGCATGAGTCAGCGTCCTGTTGAGTTGCTGCTTGAAGGTCTTCGGACATTAGGTGCATCCATCGAATCAGAGGGCTACTACCCACTTAAAGTAAAAGGTCAAGGCCTTAAAGGTGGTCCAGTTACAATTTCAGGTGCACAGTCAAGCCAATTTATTAGTGGGTTACTGATTGCTAGTCCTTATGCTGAGAAGGAAGTAACTGTGACGATTCCTGATCACATTGTTCAACATGCATATGTGAAAATCACCATTGATCTGATGGAACGGTTTGGTGCAAAGGTTGAAGCAAATGATGAGCTAACAACGATGGTGATTCCTCCAGCCGCATACATTGGTCAAACACTAGACCTAGAGGCAGATGCGTCCACGGCCAGTTATTTTTTCGCTTTAGCCGCTTTAACGAACAGCCGCATTAAAGTAACAAACCTAACGATGGATACCAACCAGCCTGATATTTTTATGGTTGATTTATATGAAAAAATGGGTTGTACAGTAACTCGTGGTGAAGACTTTATTGAAGTACAAGGAACAGACCAGCTTCAAGGTAATTTGGACATTAGCATGAAGGAAATGTCGGATCAGACATTAACAATTGCTGCTCTTGCTCCATTCGCAACAGGTCCGATTACGTTAAGAGATGTTGAGCACATCCGTCATCATGAGTCTGACCGCATCTCAGCTATTTGTGCGGAGTTAACGAAGCTTGGCATTAAGGTTGAAGAATTTACCGATGGACTGACCATTTATCCAGGAACACCTAAAGCCGCTGTTCTCGACTCATACGATGATCACCGGGTAGCGATGTCCCTCTCTTTAATCGGACTAAAGGTTCCAGGAATTACGATTAATGATCCTGGTTGTGTTTCTAAAACATGTCCGACTTATTTTGAGCTGTTAAAGGACCTTGGTGTGCCCGTCCAGTTTGATTAATCTCTGAAACGAAGTAGGTTCGCCTGCTTCGTTTTTTTGTATCGGTGGTAAAATAAACAGTAACAATCGCGTAGGAGGTAAAAGAACCGATGATTATTAGAAAGCAAGATAAGAGATTTGACTGTATCCGCCAGCATGACCACGCCTATATTTCAGGCGAAATCGCAAAACACTGGATCGAACCTGTGTCAAAGTCTGCACTGACAGGCATCTATGAGCATGATCGTGCTTGGATCCCTCTTGATGAGAAGGTCCGCGTCGCAACGGATCAACAGATGCCATATGACTTTATTTCCTTCCCAATTGAATGGAAGCTTGAGGCTTATACAAGAGGCGTAGATGAAGTCGAAGTTCATTCTCCATATTCGGCTTTCCTTTGTAGTAAACATTATTGTTCCTTTTTCTCAGGTTCCATTACGTCAGAACCGGGTGTAGCTGACTTTTTAGCACATGAGGAGAAAAGGCAACAATCGATTTTGGAGGCTCTTGAAATTTGTCCCAGTATAAATGAACGCTCACAGGACTTTAGCTTGCTTCAATTCTGTGATGATCTCTCTCTTTATGTTTGCATGAACCCACCAGGCATCCCAAAATCTGAGGAAGTATCGTGGTTTAAAAATGGGTTCGCTCAATCATTTTCATTTGCTCCAAAGGGAATCCAAGCTGAGTGGAAGAATGAGAGCGAAATCACATTAGATCCATTTCCGTTTAAAGATTCACTGACTCTCACCTTTTCTGTGTATGAGTTACCTATTGATACTTGGGCAAAAGCGGATCAAGATCTACCACTGGAGGCATTATCTCATCACACGCAAACTGTCACATTAGTTCCTCCTGCCGTTTAATAAGAAAGCTGTGAGTTTTAGCAAGAGAGAAGACCTTATAGCAAGGGAAAATGAAGTCTTACCATGAAACTTGGACGTCTTAGTAAGATTGAGCAGCTGTTAGCAAGAAAAAAGCAGGACGTATCAAGGACGCTGCACCTCATACCAAGAAACACCCCTCTATACCAAGAACAACTCAACCTTTAGCAAGAACCAGCAACCTTTTACCAAGAACCAACACAAAAAAACCAAGTGGTCATCAGCCGACGACCACTTGGTTGCTTAAGTACTTTGCGATTAGTTGATTGACGATTTCCGGTTGCTCATGACTCACCCAGTGTGTCGCTTCTCCGACAAACGTAAGGGTCCCATCCTCGCAATGTTCAATGCTCTTTTTAGCAAGCTTTTTTGATAAAAAGGGATCATTTACTCCCCAGATCATCCGTGTTGGAACCGTCACTTTTTCAGGATGAGCAAAACCCTCTGGCAATCCTGCCCGAATGGCGCGATACCAGTTCAACATGGCTGTCATTGCACCAAGCTGTGCCCAGGCTTCTTTGTACGTTTCAAGATCATCTCTGGTAAACGCGTCACCCTTGCTTGCAGAAAACTTGATTCCTTTAGCCATACCTTCATAGTGATCTGCAGAAAGTACCTTCTCCGGCCATTCAGGTAGTTGAAAAAAGGCCATGTACGAGCTACGTAACCATTGTAATGGAATGGTAAGCATCGCTTTTGGCATAATGGCCGGGTGTGGAATATTGATTGGAATGAGTGTTTCAACATACTCTGGACGTGTTGACGCTAGATGCCAGGCAACTGCTCCACCCCAGTCGTGTCCAATCACATGTGCCTTCTCACGGTTGTACAGCTTAATGAGTCCGATCACATCGTCTCTTAATGTGTCGAGCGTGTAATGTTCGATACCTTCAGGTTTTTGGCTTTTGTTAAAGCCGCGTTGATCTGGTACCAGCACGCGGTAACCCGCTTCTGCCAATGGTTTAATTTGATTTCTCCATCCATACCAGAACTCAGGAAATCCATGTAACAACACGACGAGTGGACCATTTCTCGGTCCAGCTGTGACCGCATGTAGCGTAATCCCGTTTGTCTTAACCAGTTGAAATTCCAATTCAGTTTCACTCAATCCGGCTCTCTCCTCTCACAGGCTTGTCCAATACTCTTTGACCTTCCCTTTCAATCATTCGCTAAAACGTTCTTACTTTCCTTTTAGAGAAAATAATAAGTCCCGATCAATCTTAGGTACGAGTCCTTTATTAGCAGCTCGTGTTAACAAAGCTTCGATGGCATGATAGCCATCTTCACCTAGGTCCTGCGAGAATTCATTTACGTATAGATTGATGTGCTGATTCGCCACATCCTCACTCATTTCTTGCGCATGAGCCATCACGTAGTCTTTTGATGCCTTCGGGTTATCAAACGCATACTCTACTGACGCACGAATCCATTTCGTTAGCTGCTCCGTGTCTTGTCCGCGTCTTGCAATAATTGCTCCAAGTGGAATCGGTAGTCCTGTATCTTCTTCCCACCATTCACCCATGTCGGCTACTACACTTAAGCCATAGTTTTGATACGTGAATCGTGCTTCGTGGATTACAAGTCCTGCATCAATGGTTCCTGCTTGTACAGCTGGCATAATTTCATCAAAAGGCATGACAACAATCTCGCCCACCCCACCAGGAACTTTATTCGCTGCCCATAATCGGAACAACAAGTATGCAGTTGAGCGTTCACTTGGAACTGCTACGCGTTTTCCAGATAGAGAAGTTGGGTTTTGATCGCCCTTAGTTAACACAAGTGGACCACAGCCTCTTCCAAGTGCCCCTCCGCATGGAATTAATTCATAATCGTCCAACACCCAGGGTAGTGCTGCAAATGAAATCTTCATGACCTCAGGACCGGTACGATCTGCAGCCAATGTATTTGTAATATCAATATCAGCAAATGTTACATTTAATTCAGGTGCGCCAGGAATGATCCCATGGGCTAACGCATGGAAAACAAATGTATCATTTGGACAAGGGGAAAAAGCTATATTCATGAAAAGACCTCCGTTAATGCACGTCCCACACGTTCAAGTGCTTGTAGTGCTTCTTTTATTTTCCAGGCTTCACGGTTTCTTGGGCCAATTTCATTTGAGATGGCACGAATCTCTAGCACTGGAATTCCGGCTAGCTCAGCTGCCGTTGCCACACCGTGACCTTCCATTGCCTCTGCAGCTGCATGTGGAAAGCGATGCTGTAATGCGTTTGTTGTTTCGCTTGTACCAGTTACGGTCGCTAGTGTTAAAATGGGCGCCAAAGTGACCGTTTCTTCTTTTTCCCTAAGCTTTCCTTCAAGATCAGACGAAAAAGGCTGAGCCGTTTGAATAGATGCTTGTCCAAAGCCTAATTCGTCTATTGGTAAAAAGCCCTCATCTGATTCTGAACCAAGATCAGCTGCCACTATTTCGCTTGCGACAACAATAGAGGAAACGGGTGCTTTCTCTTTAAAACCACCAGCAATGCCCGCATTAATGACACAACGATAAGAATGTTCGGCAAGTTCAGTTGCTGTACGTGCGGCCGCTCTTGCAGGGCCCACTCCGGTGAGTGCTACCTTAAAATAATTGGATCCATTCAGCCCTCGCTCTAAAGCGTCTTTCTCTGCTTGAACACTTGTCATAATCAGGATCTCTTTTTGTTCAGACATCGATCATTACTCCTTTATCAGTACCATGTATAACCTTCTCTAGTGTATCGCTTCTTTTAGGCTAAATGCCACTAAATTGATTATGATAAAGAAACAGTTGACAGTTCTTCTGTTGCGGGATATGATTTATATAACTTCATACGGTTTCTTCCAAAGGGGAGTAGCGTCAAGTTTACCTTAAACTTGAAACAAAGTCGTCATTTCGTGGGCTAACGTCCGCCGGCTTTGTTGGCATAGATACATAATGCTTAGCAAGACCTTTGCCAATTACATGGCAGAGGTCTTTTTTCTATTCAATCCCCTCTGTTGTGTAATGGCTCGGTAGAAGCACATCAGAGAGGAGAAAAGAAAAATGGATGTAGCTTTACTATTGGAATACAGTTGGGTATTACTTGTTTTAATTGCGTTAGAAGGTGTTTTATCAGCCGATAATGCGTTAGTTCTTGCGATTATGGTAAAACATTTACCAGAGGAAGAACGAAAAAAAGCCTTACTTTATGGATTAGCAGGTGCGTTTGTTTTCCGCTTCGCTTCCTTATTCCTGATTTCATTCCTTGTGGATGTTTGGCAGATCCAAGCAATCGGTGCCCTTTACTTATTGTTCATCGCACTGAACCACCTATTCCGTAAACATGTGGTGAATAAACATGGCGGAGCTGATCAGAAAGCGAAGAAGGAACGTAAAAAAGGTGGTTTCTGGTCTACCGTTATTAAGGTTGAGCTTGCTGATATTGCCTTTGCTGTTGATTCGATCTTAGCTGCTGTTGCTCTTGCTATGGCACTTACCCCAACTGGTCTTGGGAATGTCGGAAGCTTAGATGTTGGTCAATTCGCAGTTGTCTTTATTGGTGGTCTTGTTGGATTATTAATCATGAGATTTGCAGCAACAAAGTTTGTTGTTCTCCTAGAAAAACGGCCTGGTCTTGAGAGTGCAGCCTTTATCATTGTAGGTTGGGTAGGCGTGAAGCTTGTCGTGACTGTACTTGCTCACCCAGAGCTTGCAATCATTGACTCACACTTCCCTCATTCTACAGGATGGAAAGTATTCTTCTATAGCGTACTTGTGATCATTGTTCTTGCTGGGTGGTTCCTTTCAAAGGAAAAAAGCACAGAAGAAGTGGAAGAAAAGAAAGAACAGATTAAAGAAAATTTGTAAGACAGCTAGCTGTTTCCTCACACAAGAGGAAGCAGCTTTTTTTATTACTCCTCCTACTCAGCATGAATGATTTCCTCTTATTGGGGCAATTTACTATAAGAAAATCATGCAGAGAGGAGTGACAAACCGATGCGCAAACATCCAAGAAAACTTAAACCAACATCTAGTCAGGAACGTGACCCCGTACCGCTTAGAGCAACTGGCAACCTCGACACTGATCTTGAATCGTTTAAACGCGTTTTTCATCACCCTGGAGACCTTGCTACTCGAGAATTTGTCTTCCATAAGAAAAAAGGATTAGTTATTTATTTTGAATCATTAATTGATAACAATCTTTTGGAAGAATCCTTTTTCACTTCTCTCTCTGAAGAAAGATATGACGATCGGTACTCTTTAGCGGATATGATTACAGCTCCAAAAAAAGTTGTAAGTAGTGAAATTACGGAGCAGGCACGTCTATTAACAAAAGGGTATGCTGCCATTCTCTTAGAAGGGGATATAGAAATAATCTTTGTGGAGACAGGGCTATACTTTGACCGGAGCGTGGAAGAGCCAAGTAACGAAAAGATTGTTCGAGGTTCTCACGAAGGGTTAGTCGAGAATCTGTTTATCAACTTAAATTTAATACGCCGAAGAGCACAAACACCAGAATTCACAGTAAAAAAAACGACGGTAGGAAATAAATTAAAACGTGACACGGCGATTGTCTATATGAATGATCTTGCTAATCCTGAAACGGTAGATCTTGTTACACAACGGATTAATGATATCTCGTCAGATCTCGTTCTGTCACCTGGTTTTATTGCTGAGTACATTCAAGATGATGCAATCACCCCGTTTCCACAAGTATTATTCACTGAAAGAACAGATCGAATTATCTCTCATTTACTTGAGGGTCGGGTCGTTATTTTAACGGATGGGAGTCCTTCTGCGTTAATTGCTCCCATTTCTATCTTTGCCTTCTTTCAATCACCTGATGATTACAATGTTCATTTTATCTTGGGCTCGTTCTACCGATTAATTCGTTTTCTTAGTTTGGCCATTGCCGTTACTTTTCCTGCTCTTTATATATCTGTGGTTGCCTTTAACTATGAAATCCTTCCAAATCCATTAATTTTGCCGATCAAAAACTCTTTGGCAAATATACCGTATCCCCCGTTGTTTGAGGCTTTGATCATGGAATTTACCATTGAGCTTATTCGAGAAGCAGGGGTTCGTCTTCCATCACCTATTGGACAGACGATTGGGATTGTTGGCGGTTTAGTTATTGGGGAAGCGATTGTAAATGCTGGACTTGTATCGAATATGGTTATCATAGTGGTCGCTCTCACAGCCATTGCATCATTCGTGATTCCTTCTCCGGAAATGAATTCCGTGGTACGGGTACTTAGATTTCCTTTTATGTTTCTGGCTGCTATGTTTGGTATTTTGGGTGTGTCACTAGCATCGATGCTGCTTATGATCCACCTTTGTAAATTAACATCTTTTGGAAGTCCCTATTTGTCTCCTGTCGCTCCTTTTCGCTTAAAGGATTTAAAAGATACATTCATACGTATGCCTGTATGGCTACTTAATACTAGACCGCTAGCAGTAAAACCAAAGGAACTAAAACAACAAGGCTATTCATGGTGGTGGAAACGTGAAAAAAAATAATAGTATTACCCTCGTCCAGTTTTTCTGGTTTTTTATTCAAATTCAAATTGCCATCAGTGTATTAATCCTTCCATATAGTATCTATAAAGTGGCAAAAACAGACGGTTGGATCTCTATGCTTTTAGCAGGAGTGGTTACACAGCTACTCATATTTGTGATTTGGTTTCTGGGGAAGCGGTATCCGTCTAAGACATTTTTTGAATTACTTGAAGCTCTACTCGGAAAGGTCTTAGGAAAAAGTCTATCCATTCTATACATTGTTTACTTCTTATCATTAACCACCATCATTCTAATCTTTTTTAACTTTCTCATCTCAGTCTGGGTTTTAAATCAAACTCCTGACATTGTAAAAATACCTCTGTTTGTATTTGGATGCTTTTATTTACTGCATAGTGATTTACGAATTATAGCTAGATTTCTAACGATTGTTGGACCTTTAGTTTTACTTGTTCCCTTTCTTGCCTGCTATGCTTTTTCTGATTCCGAGCCTCTATATTTGCTCCCTATTTTCAGTGCTAGTTTTATTGATATTGCTCAAGGTATACTGACGGGCTCTCTCGCCATGCAGGGATTTTTAATTCTCAGTATTCTATATCCATATATCGAGGGGACTGACAAAGAAAAATTGTTAGTAGCCACTTATGCGAATATCATGGTAACGGCCATTTATGTGTTTACAATCATAGCTTCCTTTATATACTTTAGTCCCGGACAGTTTCTCATTTTACCAGAGCCACTGTTATACATGGTTAAAACGATCTCACTTGTATTAATTGAACGAATTGATTTAATCTTCTTGGCATTCTGGTCGGTAATCGTATTATGTACGATGGTTGCTTATTTATATATTATATCAACGGGAATGGCAACGGTCTTTCAACGATCTAATCGCCTATGGTTTGATATCCTGTCATGTGTAATTATTACAGCCTTTGCGTTAATCCCGCAGAATCTTCTAACCCTTCGAAGATTACTCGCCTACATTGATCATATAGGTGTGGCCTTTGTTGTTGTTATCCCAATTCTGTTACTTCTGTTTGCTGTATTGTTTAAAAGGAGAGAAACCACATGATTCAACAGCGCTCTATAGTCATTATCATTCTTTCTCTCTTTTTTTTATCAGGATGCTGGGATGAGCAATTACTTAAAGACGTTGCGCTCATTAATAGTCAGGCCATCGACTATAACTCGGAAAACGATACTGTCAAGCTAACCATTGCCCTCGTAAGTGGGAATTCAAACGAAAAAGTCCCCACAAATACGACCATTGTATCGGCGGAAGGTAAATCGATACGGGACAGTCGAACAGAATTAGATAAAAAGGTTGGCAGTGAATTATTTGCATCAAAGAACCAAGTAACCATGTTTAGTCGAGAACTTGCAGAAAAGGATATCTATGCAGCGTTAGATGGTAATTACCGCTCTCCCTTAAGTGCTCTAACCGCTCGGTTAGCAGTCATAGAAGGAGAAGCTGAGTCGATTCTGCACGCAGAAACAGAGAACAAGCCATTAATTAGCGACTATTTAAGAGATCTCTTAATTAGTGCAGAGGACACCGGCGCTATTCCTTCTGTTAATCTTCAGAACACATTAACAACCCTTTATGATGATGGACAGGATATTGTCATGCCACGATTAAAAACAGTTGAACAAAAAGCAGGGGCTAAAATTGTCGGAACGGCTCTGTTCAGTGATCGTCAAATGACTGGTGAGCTGAATTCTGAGGAGTCGATCCTACTACTTTTATTGTCAAACAATAAAAAAGGTGCCCACCGAATGACACGTAAGGTTCAAACAGATGAAGTGGATCCTTTGTATGATTATGTAACGGTTGACGTAGAAAACATGAAGCGGAATTTACGTGTATCAAAGAATGAGCTTGGAGATTTCGAAGTACAAATTGACCTCGTTTTAAAAATGAACGCAAACGAATACCCTGGAGATGATTTGTACAAGCGCCATGTCATTAAAAGATTGAATACACAGTTGTCAGAGGAATTAACTAAGGAAGCGAACATTGTCCTGACGAAAATAAAGGAAGCCAATTGCGATTATTTAGCAATTGGTCGCAAAGTTAACGCTTTTTATTATTCAGATTGGCAGAATTATAAATGGAAAGATGTGTATCCGACCATTGAGATGAAAGCGAATGTTGATGTAGAGATTATCTATCACGGGATTATAAATTAGCTTTTACCCAAACAAAAGACAACACATATGCGTTTCGCATATGTGTTGTCTTTGATTATTGAACCTCTACATGCAAAGCATTTGGTTTAACCCAGCCTAAACGTTTAATAAACGTATATAGCGTAAGCGAGATACAAATTGGTACAACAACGCCCATCAATAAGAAGATGGAAAGTCCAGTCCAGCCTTGAGTAGATAATAAGCTTAATGGCGCAATGAGTGAATTCATTCCTAAGCCTGCGAGTTCATATGATGCTTCAAACTGAAACAAAATGGTTGCGATTGGCGCGCAAATGATCGATGATACAAATGTCGGAATCACCAATCTCGGATTTTTTACTAAGTTAGGAAATTGAACCTTTGGTGTGACCAAAGACTGCGCCAAAAATCCTCCTAAGTCGTTTTGTCTAAGCGACATCGCCGTAAACCCGGCAAATTGAGCGGTACAACCGATCAGTGCTGCTGCACTGGATACGGGATCCATCTGTAGTGCGATAGCCAGAGCTGCTGATGAAGCAGGAGTCATAAGTAACACGCTCCAAGCTAGAGCGATGACCATTGAAGCGAGAACGGGCGACCCTTGCACGGAACTAGTAATTTCAGCACTCATCGCTGTAAGTAGAGGTGTAGCAACCGCTGCAGCCGCCACACCCGTAATACCACCTGCAAGTGTTGCAGCAAGAGGAATGGCCATTAGATCAAGCTTTGTTTTACCTGTTACTCTTTTTCCAACGTAAGTTGCAACGAGTGCAGCGATCAACGCACTCACTGGCTGACCTGTCACCATAACCATACCCGATTCAGTTAACTGCATCGCCCCTCCGCCAACCGTACTACAGATTAATGCACTGTAGATAACAAGCGTGTTTCCTCCAAGTTGGTAAGCAACTCCTGCTCCTATAGCTGGTGCAAGTAAGACTTTAGCAATTCCCCCTATCGTCAGAAAAGCACCCCATCCTAAAAAGTTACCAAACGTTTCAAATAACAACCCTATCGCAAGCGTTACAAGAACAGCATTCGCTACTCCAGCAGACGCCTTATACATACGATCAATCACATATTCCTTCACGACTACACTCCCCAACCTATCCTTAAAGCTTTTCTCTTTTCTACTAAAACGGTTTAAATCAATAAAGGATCGAGATGAAAATTAACCGTTCCGAGCGAACAAGAACAGTTCATACCGCTTTATTTGTCTGTTTATTCAGTTATCATAGCACCAGGTAACAACGTTGTAAATCATTTTTGAGCTTCCATTTTTATTAAAGCGTTACCATCTTGCGAATCTAAAAAATGTAGGGAGAAATGTTGATTTCACCCTACACGACTTTAACTTCCCTGTATATAAGAAAAGGCAACTTCTGATGCTTTCTCTCCTTCATTTACAGCAAGATAATGCTTAAATAGCAGCTTTTCGTAATAAGTAGCAAGTGTGATATTTCCACTTTTGCGTAAGTAAGGAATAAACCTTTCATGTAAATAAGAGTAGTATCGATCCATTTGATTTTTGAGCAAGTACGATAAAAGCTTAAATTTCATTGTATCCCCATCGTTACCAACCTCAGCAGCTAGCTGTGTGCCCTCTTTCACTAACTCATTTAATTGCTGATAATTCCTCCCATTCGTAATTAAATAGCTTGTTTGTATGTAACCAAAAAGTGCGGTCAAATAGGTTGGATTAGGACATTGCTTAAACAGATCAATGGCCGAACTGTAATAGGTATTTGCTTCCCGGTTCTTTGATCGAAGAAAATACTCTTGACCCAAATTCCCCATAAGAATGGCCTTCTTTTCAATCTCCCCGAATAAATCACAGCTTCGCATCAGATTCATATATTTTTTCTTCATCTCTTCAATATCTTCTTGAACAATTTGCCCACCCTGCGTTAACAGGATTAAGGTTTCTGCGTCTATAATTTTGCGAAAGTGATTGGCTTGTTTAAAGAAGTTCAAGCTGGTTCTCGCGTATTCATACGCTTTTACATAATGACCAAAACGATAGCAAGTAATAGCAAGATGATAGTAGAATTCATTGTTACGATACAAATCAGGTTCAATTTGTTTAAAATAGCCTAAGGCTTTTGAATAATCGCCTATGAATAGGTTGTACGCCCCGCTCATATGTAAAAAGAGTTGGGCCTCTCGTTCCCCGAGTACATGCTTCTTTGTCTCAACTTGTGTAAGTAGTCGTCGCGCCTCTTTTAATTCCCTCTTTGTTAATAGATAGCGTACTTGTAATAATTGATAATGAAAGGCCAGATCTGAGCGTTCAAGTAGCTCATTGTGCTCGAGCGTTTGCTTATATGATTCTGCTTTCTCTCTATCTTGCATAATCATCGTATCATGCCATTGTTTTAGCATTTCTTTTAATTCATCAAACTTCAGCACTTCTTGACCGATATTAACACTAAGTCGTTCACTTAAAAGTTGCGTGATTTCTGTCGAATAATGAGCTGTCCCCCGTTCAATCCTGCTCATATGTGCGACAGAACAAATCCCCTTACAAAGCTGTTGCTGCGTGAAATTCTGTTTTTCACGATAATATTTAATGATGAGACCTTCATGCACTGAACATAACCTACCCTTCTCATTCCAGTTTTTAAAAACCGGGACTTACCCGTCTTGACGCCTAGTTAAACATGACTTTTGTTACAAAGCGGATAAGGACTTTTTCATTATTTCTCTTTTTTCCCTTCTATTATTCTTAATTATACCAAAATTCTACGTGATTTTTCTAATATTCTCACAAATATCTGAAAGTTCATATTAGTAAAAATCCTAACCCTTCTACATTTTCGCGCGTTAATGCCTAACCGAATCTATCTTTTGTCCCGATTCATCCTATTAGAACCCACCACAATTTGTGTTAATCAATGAAATGCCCTCATCCACTCTATTATTTCGCTATACTTCTCTTCATAACAAAAAACTATGTTTTGAGAGGAGCTTTGCGATTGAGTACAAATCTAAAGAAAAGTAAGCCGTGGAATGTCATGGTCTTATCCGCGTTATCAACAACTCTTGTATTTGGAGGACTTTATACTCCACAACTTGCTACAGCTGAGGAGGAAGCGGCATCGTTAAAACTATCAGATGAGATTAACCTGAATAGTGACGAAAAAGTCTCAGTGATCGTTGAACTTGAAGAGCTTCCTGAACAACTAGCCATAGCAGAAGCTGAGGAACAAGGAGAGACTCTATCACTAGCGAGTGCAAAAGCTCAAGTAGAAGCTTCTCAGGATACATTCGAGGAGGATTTATCAGCACTTGAGCCTTCTTATTCAATTACCCATACGTACCAAACGGTTTTTAATGGTTTTACCATCGAATTACCTGCAAATCAATTAGAAGCACTTAGCGAGGTAGAAGGGGTAAAAGTAGTTTGGGAGAATGATGAAGTTCAATTAATAGACCCAGTACTTGATGAAACTGTATTAGAAGAAGCGATTGAGCCTTACATGGCTGATAGTGTTCCATACTTAGGTGTTGATAGATTACATGTTGACGGAATTACTGGCGAAGGCGTAAAGGTCGGTGTTATTGATACCGGGGTTGATTATACTCACCCGGATCTTGCTGCAGCTTACAAAGGTGGCTATGATTTCGTAGACAATGACGATGATGCACAAGAAACAACCTATGATGATTGGTTAGCTTCTGGAATGCCAGAGTTTAATTCTAACGGAAACTCATATTATACATCTCACGGTACTCACGTAGCTGGGACCATTGCTGGTCAAGGCGAAAACGAGTCTGATTATGCAACAACTGGTATTGCACCAGACGCTGATCTTTACTCTTACCGCGTTCTAGGTCCTTACGGTTCAGGTTATACAGCGGATGTTCTTGGAGGAATTGAAAAATCGGTTGAAGATGGAATGGATGTCATAAACCTTTCTCTAGGTGCAGGTGTCAACGATCCCCTTTACCCAACAAGCGTTGCAGTGAATAACGCTGTACTGAGCGGAGTAACAGCTGTTGTTTCTGCCGGAAACAGCGGATCTGGGATGTACACACTAGGATCACCTGGTACATCTCCACTGGCAATCACTGTTGGAGCGAATGATGTTCCGCTTGTGTTTACTGACTTTACAGGCTATTTAAATGATGATTTCTCTGCAGGACTTGTAAATATTTCAAGTGGCTTTGAGACAGACTTTGATGCTTTAGAAGCCGGGGAATATGAAATTGTCTATGCGAATCTAGGTTCTGTTAATGACTTTAATCAAGTAGACGCTGAAGGAAAGGTTGCTCTTGTTGCCCGCGGAGATCTTGCTTTTGTTGATAAGATTGCAAACGCCAAAGCCGCTGGTGCTGAAGCGATTATCATTTATAACAACCTCCCAGGTGCCGGTCACATCCCTAACTACTTTGGGGAAGGCGTAAACTTTGTCGCTGGTTTCTCATTAACGTATGAAGATGGGATTGCGCTTCGTGATGCGATCACAGAAGATAGCACATTCACATTTGGAGATCGTTCTGAATCTCAAACGGCCGGTGGCGTTTTGGCAGATTTCAGCTCGCGTGGACCAGTGAATGGTTCATTCGCTATTAAACCAGAAGTAAGTGCGCCAGGGGTTAGTACATTATCACCTGTTCCTACTTATATGAACGGACCTGACTATATTGGAGAATACGAATTTGCGTATGGTCGTAAATCAGGTACATCGATGTCAGCTCCACACGTTGCTGGTACAGCTGCTCTACTTCTTGAAGTAAAACCTGATCTGACACCAGCTGATCTAAAAACAACACTTATGAATACGGCGAACCCAATGAGTCTTGACTATAGTGTATTTGAAATCGGTGCAGGTCAAATTGATCCAGTAGCTGCCATTGAGTCTGAATTGCTCATTCAAGTAAAGGGCGAAGCAGAAACATTAAACGAGAACAATGAAGTCACAAAAATTAGAGACTTAACAGGGGCTCTAAACTACGGTGCTCTTGCTACAAATGGCAAAAATGTCCGTGAGATTCAATCCGTTACGTTTAAGAATACAAGCTCAGAAAAGAAAACATTTACCGTAGACTTTGACCACCACGTTGGATTCCGTGGTTCTAAAGATGCTGCACTAAATGGTGTAACGGTACAAGCACCACAGAAAGTTGTGGTTCCTGCTGGTACAACGGTTTCTAAAAACTTCTTCTTTGTCAGTCCTAAAACGGCTGAAGTAGGGACGTATGAAGGCTATATTAACGTAACAAATCAAGCAGATGCTGAGGAAAGCTACCGCATTCCATTTGCTGCAGGTATTACTAACTAATTTGCATTAATGTGAGGATGGGAAGTGCTTGTACACAAGCACTCTCCCCATTCTTCTGTAGCTGTTGCTCTTACTGACAGGAGGTCCTTTTATGTTAAAACGAACCCTTTCGTTCGTTATTAAGTCCTTTGTTGGACTCCTTTGCTTAGGAATACTGTTTGTTTTCATTCAAAGTCAACAGCAAAATGAGAGTACTCCTAATATCTTTGGCTTTTCAGCACTAACGATCCTCTCAAATAGTATGCAGCCTGAGTTTAGTGAGGGTGACGTCATTTTCATTAAGCAAACACAGGCAAGTGATTTAAAGCAGAACGACATTATTACGTTCGGAACACCTGAAGGGAATCGAGTCACACATAGAATTACTGAAACAAACAACCATGAAAATCAGATCGCCTTCACAACAAAAGGAGATAACAATAATGTGATTGATGCTGAGCCGGTGCAAGAAGGACAAGTTATAGGAAAAGTTCTTTTTTCTATCCCAAAGCTTGGCTTCTTAGCTAGATTCCTTTCGGAGCCGATTGGATTTGTACTTATCATTGTTCTTCCACTTGTAGCTTATGTCGGAATCACTGTATATGAACGACTATCAAAACCAAACAAAAACGAGGAGGCCATTTAAGATGAAAAAAACAAAAAAAGCATTACTTGGAACAGCTGTAGCAGGTGCATTAGTACTAGGTGCAGGGTTTGGATCTTACTCTTGGTTCACATCAGAAATCCAAGCAACAGGACAACTACAGACAGGTACACTTGAAATTAATAATGGTCAGGATATTGAAGAAAACATTGTGAACTATAGCGGGTTTGCCCCATCAAATCTTGTGTTCGGTGACTGGCTAACACTTGAGAACACAGGAAGCATGGATACCAATCTTGAAGTTGAGTTCTCTCATGAACTAGATAAAAACGTTGATATCTCTTCATTTAAAGTGGGTTACATAGCAATCAAATACACATCTCAGCCAAGTCGTGATGTGCTTGAAGCTAGTCAAATAAAGCTTCAGGAGTTATTTGATGGTGTAACAAATGAAGTGGAAACGCAAGCAGCAATTGCTGAGATTGCAGAAGGTGCTGAGGTTGTAAGCGGCATGGTAGAAGCTCCTGAATTCAGAGCATTTAGTGAAGGCGCTGTAAGTAGTGGTGGATTCTTAATTGGTGACGGCGCACTAACAGGTTCAACAAATGAATTCTGGCAGTTAGACGAATCGCAGTACATTGACCTAAACTTTGGTGTGAAACTTGATGAGAATGCTGGAAATGAGTATCAAGGATTGGCTTATTCAGCAACTTTAGATGTTGTCGCTAAGCAAGTGGATGAAGGCGCAGAAAAATAAGATTGATGAGAAAAGCAGAAGTCCCTATAGAAGAGGCTTCTGCTTTTTGTTTATGAACTTACGTTACTTGTGACAATGTTCTCAAGTATTTCTGTGGTTTGCTGGATGTCATCCTTCGAGACATCATAGTGCGTAACCAATCTTACTATAGTTGGTGCAAATGGATTTGCGAGAACGCCTTGTTCCTTCAACTTTTCTACAAATTGCGTAGAAGTTAAACCCGTTTCCGATACATCCATCATTAAGATGTTTGTCTCTACTTTGGAGGCTACATTCAAGCCTGGGATCGAATCGATTTGTTTCGCTAACCATGCAGCGTGCTCATGGTCCTCTTCTAACCGGTCAACCATTTCTGTAAGACCAACTATACCAGGAGCCGCTAAGATGCCCGCTTGGCGCAATCCTCCACCCAGTCGTTTTCTCCATTTTCTAGCTTTGGCAATAAATTCAGAGCTTCCTGCAATGATTGACCCTACCGGCGCCCCAAGTCCTTTTGATAAACAGATTTGAACGGTCGTCACATATTGCGTAAAATCAGTCATTGGCCGTTTTAAGGCAACAGCAGCATTCATCAGTCTAGCTCCATCCAGATGGATAGGGAGGTTATGACGCGCAGCCACCTCAAAGATTTCCTTCATCTTCTCAGGAGACATAACCGTTCCGCCTGCTCGGTTGTGAGTATTCTCCAAACAGATTAATCCGGTTTCTGCTTCATGTATATCTGTTCCCCGAATCGCTGCTTCTACATCAACCGCACTCATTATGCCCCTTTCTCCTTTAATCGGAAAAGGCTGGATACCAGCAAAAGCAGAAGTGGCACCTCCCTCGTATCTGAAGATGTGAGACCCTTCCTCTAGAATGATTTCCTGACCAAGTGAACAATGTACAAGTACCGCAATCTGATTTCCCTGTGTGCCACTCGTGACAAATAAAGCTTCTTCCTTCCCAAGCAAGTCAGCAGCTAACTCTTCAAGCTTTTTCACTGTCGGGTCATCGCGATAAACATCATCCCCAACCTCTGCTTTATACATTTCCTGCCTCATCCGGTCTGTCAGCTTTGTTACCGTATCACTTCGAAGATCAATCATGTACACAACACTCCTGCCTTCTTTATTCTGGTTTAAGTATAGCATTATTGCCATGGACTTATAGGTTCCTTGTCAGATGATTAACAGAACGTTTTTGAAATAGACATGAATGAGTGGATCCCAATATTTCTTTATTAATTGAATTAGAGTATGATAGAACGAGAAAAAAATACCTAATGAAATTGAGTGAATAACATGATAGATAAACGCTATACCATGCCCGCCGAATGGGCACATCACGCTAGAACGATGATCGCTTGGCCAGTTAAAGATTCGATGGTCTATCCTGATCAATATGCAGATGTTTGTGACGGGTATGAACAATTAATTACTGCCATTAGTGAGTTTGAGCTAGTCCTTGTTGTGGTGAATCCTGAAGATGAGGAGTCTGTTGCTTCTCGCTTCACACATGCTCCTGTTGAACTTATTTCTCTGCCACATAATGATGCGTGGCTTAGAGATAACGGACCCACATTTGTCCGCGATGGCGACAATCAATTGATAGGTATCAACTGGGGTTTTAATGCATGGGGCGAGAAATATGAACCGTGGGACCTGGATGATGAAGTTGCTCCTGCTCTTCTTTCTTTTATGAAGGTTCCCGCTATAGATGCTCCGCTTATTCTTGAAGGTGGTAGTATTCATGTAGACGGCGAAGGAACATTGCTTACAACAGAGGAGTGTTTGCTTAACCCTAACCGTAACCCTGAATTAAGCAAGGCCGATGTGGAAGAACAATTGCAGCAGCTACTTGGTGTCAGTAAGATTGTTTGGCTGCCTCTTGGACTAGAGGGCGATGAAACGAATGGGCATGTGGACAATGTCGCTTGTTTTGCAGCACCAGGTAAAGTCTTATTACAGGTATGTAACGATCCAAATGACCCAAACTATGAGCGTAGTCAAGAACATCTCAGCATCCTTTCGAAAGAGAAAGACGCAGCTGGTCGTTCATTTGAAGTCATTCAGATTGAGCAGCCTCCCTATCGTGAACTTAACGGAGAGCGTCTTACGTTAAGTTATATTAATTTTTATTTAGTGAACGATGGCTTAATCCTGCCTGTTTTTGGTGGCAATGCAAGCGAGTATGATAAAAAAGCAGAAGCTATTTTACAACAAGCCTTTCCTGATCGTACCATTCGTACAATTGATGGCATGGCTATCATTGCAGAGGGTGGAAATGTGCATTGCACAACCCAACAAGTTCCTTCAGGGGGGAGTTCCAAATGAGTACATTGAAAGTAGCTGCAACACAGATGAGCTGTGATGCAGATGTTCAAACAAATATTGCACGGGCGGACAAGCTTGTGAGAGAAGCCGCTGCAAACGGAGCCAACTTAATTTTACTTCAAGAACTCTTTGAAACACCTTACTTTTGTCAAAAGGAAAAGCCAGCTTACTACGCGTACGCAACAACTTTAGAAGAAAACCCAGCAATTCAGCATTTTCAAAAGCTTGCTAAAGAATTAAGTGTTGTGTTACCAATTAGCTTTTATGAAAAGAAAAACACTGCGCGCTACAATTCGGTCGCAATGATTGATGCAGATGGAACGATACTTGGGACCTATCGTAAAAGTCATATTCCAGATGGACCCGGATACGAAGAAAAATATTACTTCACTCCTGGTGACACTGGATTCAAAGTATGGAACACACGTGTTGGAAAAGTTGGAGTAGGGATTTGCTGGGATCAGTGGTTCCCAGAAGCCGCACGCGCAATGGCTCTTCAAGGAGCAGAAATTCTTTTATACCCAACAGCGATTGGATCTGAGCCTGAGGATTCAAGTGTTGATAGCAAGCAGCATTGGCAAACATGTATGCTTGGCCATGCTGCGACCAATCTAGTTCCAGTGATTGCTTCGAACCGCATTGGTGTGGAGACAGATGAGGATTCAAGCATTACGTTCTACGGTTCGTCCTTCATTGCCGGCCCAACTGGATCCGTCATCAAAGAGGCAAGTCGTGATCAAGAAGAAATCCTGTATGCAGACTTTGATTTAGCACAGCTTGAAGCGCAGCGTGTTGAATGGGGATTGTTCCGCGATCGTCGCCCAGACCTGTACCGCGTATTAACGACACATGATGGGAATTTGAATTAATTAAATGGGAAGCTTCTTGGTTCAAGAAGCTTCTTTCTTGATGCTTTGGAGGTTGGTCTTGGTATTGACGGGTCGCTCTTGGTTGGACATGCTGTGGGCTTGGTGCGGTGGCGATTGTTCTTGGACTCGGGGTTAGAGTTCTTGCTCTTTTGGCATTCTTCTTGGTAAAGCTTCTTAGCACTCACCTCCTTCCTCAAACGAAACGAAAAAGAACCAGCCTCAGCTGGTTCTTTCCGTTTTACACAAGGGAATGAATCCCTTTTTCAAGATCTGAGGCGACTTTCTTTGTGAGCCCTTCTACTTGAGTGAGGTTTTCGCCCCAAATGGCTTCGTTTGCTAATAGTTTATAGACGGTTTCTTCAAGTGTCGCTTCTTTGGCGTCATAGGCTGCCCACACGTCTGTTAGGAAGTTTAACGTTTCTTCGTTATCACGAATGACGTAACTTGTGCCATCTCTGTCTCCTGCCAGGAAGGCTCCTTCTTTGCCGACAGGCTTCGTGTATGCAAGGAGCGCTGCTAGACTGAACGAAAGCTTCTCAGGCAGTTCGACAAACTTGTTTACGTAAGCGAGTAAGCTTGGCACAACTCTTGTTTTAAACTTGTAAAGAGGGTTCATGCCGATATCCGTTAGCTGGTGCTCAAGAAACGGATTGCTGAAACGTTCTAGGACAGATGTGGCGAATGCTTCTTTCTCTTCATCATCTGCATCAACGGTTGGAAGGATTTCGTTAAATAGTCCATCTTTCACGAAGGCTGCTAGTTTTTCATTTGTCATCGATTGATAGACGGTATCTACTCCTGATAAGTAGCAGGCTGCAAACATCATCGTATGTGCTCCATTTAACAATCGTACCTTTAGCTCACGGTAAGGAGTGGTGTCTCCCCACTTTACATTTAATCCTGCTTGATCGAATGGTAGCTTTTTGGCCACATGCTCTGGTGCATCGATAACGAACAAATGATATGGCTCACCGACCGTTAAAAGGATATCATCATATCCAAGGCGTTCTCTAAAATCTTCTTCCTCCCCACGAGGGAACCCTGTGACAATCCGATCCACAAGTGTATTACAGAAGAGATTTGCTTCTTCTACCCATTGTCTAAAGTCATCTGATAGATTCCAGTCTTTAATAAGCTTTAAGACGATCTCCTTTAATAGATCTCCGTTACCTTCAACGAGTTCACATGGAACAAGCGTAATCCCTTTGTTCGTATCTCCCTCAAACGCTTTATAGCGTTCATATAAAAAGGCAACCACTTTTCCTGGAAAAGATAGTGGAGAGCTACTCTCATCGAATGCCTCTTTGTGATACGTTAAGCCAGCCTCGGTAGTGTTAGAGAACATAAATTCAATGTGAGGTGATCTGGCTAGCTCAAGTACCTCTGACCAGTTGTTATAGGGATCAATGCCTCTTGAGATCGATTGAATGAGCTCTGCACGGTTAACGGTTTCTCCGTTTTCCACCCCTCTTAATACAGAGGTATAGAGTCCGTCCTGTGCATTTAGCTTTGGTACGACCTTTCCATGGGGCGTCGGTTGAATGGCAACCACTTTCCCATCGTACAACCCTTTTTCATTAAGCTGATGAATCATCCAATCAACAAAGCCACGGAGAAAATTCCCTTCCCCTACTTGTACGATGGTTTCTTTTCCTTGCCCTACTGGTTGATTGATCTGTTCACTTGATAGTTTCTTCCACTCCAAACCTCTCACCCTTCCCTTTTATAAAATGACGCCATCTTTAAATAAGGCAATTTCTTTAAATCCGTGCTTTTCATTGTGGGTTCTGACATCACCAGATGCTAGATCTAAAACGTAATCCAATAACTCCTCAGATAGATCATCCATTTTCTTTCCTTGAACCAATTCACCTGCGTTAAAGTCAATCCAGTTTTTCTTTCTTTCAAAGAGTGGTGTGTTTGTTGACATCTTCACTGTTGGAACAGGCCCGCCAAACGGTGTTCCTCTACCTGTTGTAAAAAGAACAATATGTGCACCTGATGCAGCTAATGCTGTCACAGAGACAAGGTCGTTTCCTGGTCCTTGTAGTAGACTAAGACCATTTTTCTTTAAGCGTCCACCATAAGGAAGAACGTCCACAACTGGTGCGAATCCACCTTTTTGAACACAGCCCAGTGACTTTTCTTCAAGTGTCGTAATTCCACCCTCTTTGTTACCTGGAGATGGGTTTTCATAGACAACCTGGTCGTGACGAATAAAGTAATCCTTGAATCCATTTACCATGTCAACGATCCCTGTAAATACTTCCTCGTCAGCTGCACGATCCATTAAAATCGTTTCAGCACCAAACATTTCAGGTACTTCCGTTAATACCGTAGATCCGCCATGCGAAATTAGTTTATCAGAGAAGGTTCCAACGAGTGGGTTCGCCGTAATACCAGACAACCCATCTGACCCTCCACATTTTAAGCCTACTTTAAGCTTCGACACAGGAATGGATTCTCTTTTAAATGTCGCTGCATAGGTTGCTAGTTCTTCGATTAAATCCATTCCTGCTTCTAACTCATCTGATACTTGCTGTACACTTAAGAATTTCACACGATCTGGGTCATAGTCTCCAATTACTTGCTTAAAGGCATCAATATAGTTGTTTTCACAGCCAAGACCAAGTACTAGAACGCCAGCTGCATTGGGGTGTGCAACTAGGTTGCTTAGGATTTTCTGAGTTGCTTGTAGATCATCGCCAAGCTGAGAGCAGCCGAATGGATGTGGGAAGTGAGAGACAGCGTCTACTCCTTCAAAGTTCATCTTGTCACCTTGTCTTGCAAGCACTTCTGCGGTTTTGTTAATACAGCCAACTGTGTTAACAATCCAGATTTCGTTTCGGATACCGACATCTCCATTCTTGCGGACATATCCTTGGAAGGTTTTTGGACTAACTTGTTCACTTGTACTTACGGCAACTTCGTTTGGTGTAAAGGTGTTGTAGTTAAGCGTCCCTTCAAGGGTTGTTTTAATATTATGTGTATGAATCCAGGCACCTTTATTAATGTCAGTGGTTGCAAAACCTATTGGGAAACCATACTTGTGTACAGGACTTCCACTCTTAATATCTTCCCGTGCTACCTTATGACCGCGTTTTACATCCTCAAGTAGAGTGATTGATTCGTTGTCTAGTTGAAGCTGTTCTCCTGCTTGATAATCACGTAATACGACAACCACGTGATCCTGTTCATTTACAATAATATGATCCATCTCTTATTACCCCTTTCAACATATGAACTGAATTTTCCCAAGTTTCATTTTACAAAAATACGCTTATTCCACTTGAATGGAATCGTTTTACGACATTATGATTAGTTTTGAAAGCGCTTACTATTAATCTATATTATATCAATGTTAAAGGAGGGAAATGGTAGATTTGTTCCATACCAACAAAAAAAGATGAATGGAGTGACCCTTTTGAAAAAAATTAAATTCCTCTCCCCTATTTTTGTAATGATTATTTTGTTTGGATTGTTTACTCCCTCAAATGCGAAAGCAAATGACATAGTGACTCAAGCTGAACATCTATTAACCTGGCAAATGGAACATGGTGGATGGACAAAAGATTCGCCTCATATCTACACACGCGATTGGGATGGTAGTGAGCCACGATCGGTTTGGATATCCAATGGACAAGAGCTTGGAACCGTCGATAACGATGCAACCGTCTCAGAGTTATTGATAGTTGCTGAAGCGTATCAACTAACTGGCGATCAGCGTTTCCTAGACAGTGCAAATGCAGCAATCGACTTTTTGTTTAAGCTTCAATATGAAAGTGGCGGAATTACTCAAGTCTATCCCGAGCGTGGGACAGGCCCATCTGATAACGTTTGGTATTCTAATTACGTAACATTTAATGACCAAGCGATGATCAATGTTCTTGAAATCATGGAACAAATCGCAAATCAAGAAGCTCCCTTTGATGGTGATTTTGGAAATGACGAGTTGCGAGCTGAGCTCTTTGACGCAATCGATCTTGGATTAGACTATATCCTTAAGGCTCAAATTGTTGCCCAAGGAAAACCTACTGCATGGGGTCAGCAGCATCATCCTGAAACGTATGAACCAATGCCTGGAAGAGCTTACGAACATGTCTCCATCTCTGCCGACGAGTCAGTTGGTGTCGTTGAGTGGCTTCAATCACGACCTGACCAAACACCTGAAGTGAAAAATGCGGTCAACAACGCACTAAGATGGTTTGAAAAGGCAAAAGTAAAGAATACGAGATATGAGAGAAGAGTAGAACCGCACTTCTTTAAAGAACAAGGTGCACAAACATGGTATAGATTCTACGAGATTGGTACAAATCGCCCTATCTTCTCTGGTCGAGACGGTGTCATTCGTCACAAGATCATGGAGATTGAACAGGAAAGACGCTATGGATATGCTTGGGCTGGCAACTGGCCTGAACGTGTACTGAATAAATAGATTCAAAAAAGGTCTGTCAAACGTATATGGCAGACCTTTTTCTTTACTTACCCTAACTCAAAATAACGCTCAGCATTGTTGTAGCAAATGTTTTCAATCATTGCACCAATCCACTCATAATCCTCAGGTGCTTCTCCTGCTGCAATCCAACTTCCAACCAAGTCACAAAGCACACGACGGAAATATTCATGTCTTGTATAAGAAAGGAAGCTTCTTGAATCTGTTAACATTCCAACAAATGTGCTTAAGATACCAATGCTTGAAAGGTCTTTAAGCTGCTTAAGCATTCCTTCCTTTTGATCGTTGAACCACCAGCCAGATCCAAATTGAATCTTGCCTTGCGCTCCACTAGATTGGAAGTTTCCGATAGCGGATGCAATCACTTCATTATAAATAGGGTTCACTGTATAAATGATAGATTTAGGTAATTGATCTGTTTTTTCGAGTTCGTTTAAAAAGCCATTTAGTGATACAGCCATAGGTGCGTCTCCCATGGAATCAAAACCAGTATCTGGACCAAGCTGATTAAACATACGCGTATTATTATTTCGTGCAGCACCTAAATGTAGTTGCATCGTCCAGTCTAATTTGTGATAGAGACGTCCAAGAAACTGCATTGTAAATGCTTGGTAAGAAAGCTCTTCTTCAGGCGTTACGACTTCCCCGTTTAATGCCTTCTGGAAAACGGCTCCAGCTTCTGCTTCTGATGTATTTGTGTATGGAATCGTATCAATTCCGTGGTCAGATAAACGGCAACCTGCTTCATGGAACACATTTGCTCTTTTCTCTAAAGCATCCAACAGTTCTTGATATGAGCGAATAGTTGTGTCACTTGCTGCTCCAAGCTTCTCAACATAGCCTTTAAACAAGTCTGTTTTAATAGCAAGAACTTTATCTGGACGGAACGCAGGATATACCTTTGTTTTAAAGTCTCCGTTTTCAGCGGCTATCTTTTTATGAGACTCTAATGAATCAATCGGGTCATCTGTTGTACAAATTACGCTTACATTTGACTGATTGATGATTCCCCGTGTACTCATATCTGAATCCTGCAAACGCTCATTTACTTGAGTCCAGATACGCTCCGCAGACTGTTCATTTAACAACTCATCAACCCCAAAGTAACGCTTTAATTCAAGATGTGTCCAGTGATATAGCGGATTTCCAATTGTGTGTGGCACCGCTTGAGCCCACTTTAGAAACTTCTCTTTGTCACTCTTTTCACCCGTTATATAAGCTTCATCAATACCTAGAGCGCGCATGCCTCGCCATTTGTAGTGATCCCCATGTAACCAAACTTCTGCAATATTGTTATAACGACGATCATCCGCAATTTCGTGTGGAGATACGTGGCAGTGATAATCTAAGATTGGTTGATTTTTTGCAAATTCGTGATAGAGCCTCTTTGCTGGCTCGTTGGATAGTAGAAAATCATCATGAATAAACGTTTTACCTGTGGAAATCATCGGTATCTCTCCTTCAAGGGTTGAACGCATTTCGAAGATTTATAGATTATAATTGTTCGAATCCGTTCGATTTGGTTTGATTATATCATGTTGGCGCTTACATCACAATGCTTTCATTTTAGGCTAACTTAATGTGAGGAACTCTTTCTTTAAATGCATCATAAATCGATTCATCTAGGTCAGCATCTGTAATAATTTGATCCAATTGGTCAAGCGTCGCAAACGTCATTAAGCCGGTTTGCTCAAACTTTGTGGAGTCTGCAATTAATGTGACATGTCTCGCCCGTTTGATCACTGTACTCTTCCAATCAAAATGAAAGCTGTTAAGTACGGTTAGTCCTTGATTAATTGACACACCTGTTGTTCCAAGGAATAAGCGACTGACATAGAGATGTGACAAGGCTTCAATGGTCTGATTTCCAAACAGGGACGTAGTGGCTCCAAGCTGTGATCCACCTAGCATTGTTAATTGGATGTTTTCTTTTGCATAGAGTATATGAGCGATCTCAATATCATTTGTAATGACAGCTAGCGGAAACTCACCTAAAAGCTCTGCAAGTGCATAGGTTGTACTGCCTCCATCTAACAAAATGACTTCATTTGGTTCGATCGTTTTTAGAGCAGCTTTAGCAATGTCAGCCTTTTTGTTTTGATGACTCGATTGGCGTTCCTTTTCAGGGAAGAGTCGCGTCTGATCTTGACGAATGACTGCTCCGCCATGGACACGTTGCAGCAAGTGGCGTTTTTCTAATTCTTCTAGATCTAAACGAATGGTCTTTTCCGTAACGTTAAGTAGATCACTAACTACAGATACCTTAAGTGCTTTATGCTTATCAAGGTAAGCTAATAGTTTTTCGTGGCGTTCTAATGACAACATGTGTATTCTCCTTTTAACGGACGTTCTATTCCTATTATCGAACAAAAACGAACATTAGTAAACAACTTTTTTGTAGAATAGCTTGTCCTAGAATAGGAATGAAAAAATATATCTGAGCAACTTATCCGCTACACGAGAATTTCTCGCACCTGCGGGAACGGCCTCAGCCTCTTTCGCGGAGAACCACCGCTACAGAGTCTTCACCGCGTACTTTTTCGGAGGGAGTCTCGGGTTCTCATTCCGCTTGTTTGATTAAGAAGACACGAATGGCAAATGTTTCAATTATAGAACCATTTGCCAATTCGCATTCCAAAGTTAAATTCTTAGTTATTCATTCTTTTCAACAAACTGCATATCAACCATTTTCTCGTAGGAGTATGGTTGGTCGTAGATGCCGGTTTTCTTTAGGACGTCCATTGTTTTGGCTAATGCTTCTTCTGTAATAATTCCGTCCTTGCTCCAATGTTCATCCTTGTATGCTCGGTCTTGCGTAGCTTCTACTTGTTCGTCGCTAAGTGTCGGGAATTCTTTACGCAAGACCTCTTCTGCAAGTTCTGGGTCATCGTAGACGGTTTCGAGTCCACGCAAGATTGCTCGAACAAAGCCTTGCACCTGCTCTGGATCCTCGTCAATGGTTGATTGCTTCACACTAATTACAGAGTAAGGGTAATCTCCGAGTGATGGAAATCCAAAGAATGGCTCTTCCCAGATTCCTTTGTTGATTCCTTCAGCAATCGTCGGTTCAGCTCCGTTGGCGATTTGAGATTTTCCTTGTTCAACTAAGGCAATAACTGCTGTGACATCCGCCGGCTCCTCGAGCGTTACGTCGTTTTCAAGGTCAATGCCAAGATCAATGAACAGAGATCTTGTTAGCAGGTTCGGACTTCCTCCATATCTGCTTGCGGCGATATTCTTCCCTTTTATAAAAGCAGCGAGCTCCTCATCGCTATCCCCGTCAGGCTGCGTTCCCTTTTCAGCCATAAGATACACATTCGCCCGGTTCACAACGTTTGCTACTGCTACAATTGGATCACTGCTTCCATCGTTAGCAAGTTCATTTGAGTCAGGTCCAGCAATGTTCCCCCATACTTCTCCGCTGACTAGTGACGTGACATGTGCGCCTCCAGCAGCTGTAACCATTTCAACATCAAGACCTTCTTCTTCAAAATATCCTTCTTGAATCGCAATGTATAATGGTAAATAACCGGTTAAATGTGCAGGCTCCGCAATCGATACTTTCTCAAGCTTGACCTCATTACTCCCACTACAGCTAGCAAGTAGTAATCCAAACGCCATCATGCATACAATCGTTGCTTTTGTTTTTAGCGTTCTAAGCATCCGTTCCATACCTCCTTAAGCTTTTTGCCCAATTTTTTTAAGCAGCCATCGTTCAATCAGTCCGACAAACCAGTACATGAATAAAGCAAGTAGTGAAAGCACTGTAACACCGACCCAAACCAAATCAATATCAAGAATTTGTCCTGCATAAAGAATCATGCGCCCAATTCCTTCTCTTGAAGCAATAAATTCACCAACAATCGTCCCGGCAAGCGCTAGTGCAATGTTAATTCGTAAGCTACTAATGATCCAAGGCAAGGAAGAAGGAATGACCACTTTTGAGAAAACATGACGTCTTTTTGCCCCTAGTGTGTATAGGAGCTTCTCCATATCCGGATCGATCTGCTTCACTCCGCTATAAGCTGCCAAAGCCGTTACAATCACTGTCATGCTAAAAGCGAGCACGACCTTTGAGGGAAAACCGATACCGATCAGAATAACAAGGACGGGAGCCAAAGCTAATTTAGGAATAGCATTAAACGCGACTAAGTATGGTTCACTAATCGCCGCATACAATTTCGACCACCAGAAGGAAAGTCCAATTAAAGCTCCAATAACCGTACCTAGTATGAATCCATAGATAGTGGCCCCAGACGTGAATATCAGGTCTTGAATCAATGTGCTCTCTGTTAATTGAAACCAGCCTTTTTCGAGAATGACTGTTGGTGAACTCCAGTAGTAAGAATCAATCAATCCGAAGCGAACCCCGAGCTCCCATCCAACTATGATAAAAAAACCAACTAAACACCGACCTAAAATAGTATAGAAGGAGAACCACTTGCCTGATCCCTCTTGCCCATCACCTGCCTTTTTGTTCTGATTGCTCACCGTGCTCACGTGGCTCTACCTCCTTTTCTTCTTGCGAGAGTAAATGGTACAAGGTGCGTTTCATGTCAAGAAATTCATTGGTTAATAAGTCTTCTCTTTGGCGAGGGCGCTTTAGATCAACGTCAAGTACAGCCTTGACTGATCCTGGCCTTGCTGAGAGAACATAGATGGTATCTGATAAAAAAATCGCCTCATCAATGTCATGTGTAACAAACATGATTGTTTTCTCCACATCGGCCCACATCTTCAGGAGCCAAGACTGCATTTGACCTTTTGTCTGTGCATCAAGCGCAGCAAAGGGTTCATCTAAAAGCATGATGTCGGCATCGTACAGGAACGTTCGCAACAAAGCCGCCCGTTGTCTCATTCCACCAGATAATTCATTTGGAAAATGCTGTTCAAACCCTTTTAATCCGTAGCGTTCAAGAAGAGGCAAGGCTTCTTGGATCGCATCCTTTTTCTTTATTCCTTTTAATTCAAGTCCAAGAATGACATTCTGGATAATCGTACGCCACGGTAGGAGCAGGTCTTTCTGAAGCATGTAACCAACCTGACCACTTTTGTTAAGAATACTTTGACCATCAACCAGCACATCACCTGACGTAGGAGTGGTTAGCCCTGCAATAATATTAAAAAGTGTGGATTTTCCACATCCACTCGGACCAAGTACACTGACAAATTTCCCTTTCTCTATTTGCAGATTGACCGGTTTTAAAACCTCTGTGGTCTGGCCATCCTTTTGAAATGATTTTCCCAACTCTTGAATACGTAGTTTCACTTTCGATCACCTCCCAGTTGGATGCTTGTATCGTTTTACTTCTTTATGCATGACAGTTATTCAGGTGCTTTATCCTATGCAAATGCCCTCCGGAGATGAAGGTTTTTACGAAAAAAAGCAATTATGTTGTCAGATATCCAAGCATGAGCAGATGGTTTGCAGAGAATCAGTTAACCACCTAAACTGATCAAAGGAACCTACATAAACTAACGAAAGAAGGATGTTGAAGATGAAGTCAGCTTATCAACCTCTTTTTAAGCCATTTACATTTAGGAGCGGTGTACAAACCGAGAACAGAATTATGGTTGCACCGATGACACATTATAGTTCGAATGATGACGGGACGATTTCAGAGCAAGAGCTTCCTTATATTTCTGTGCGTTCGGATGGACCAGGAATTGTCATTACGGCTTGTGCCAATGTTCACGAAAACGGAAAGGCATTCCCAGGTCAGCCAGGTATCTATGATGATGCACACATCCCTGGGCTAAAAAGACTTGCTGATACGATCCATGAAAAAGGCGCAAAAGCCGTGATTCAAATTCATCATGGCGGCTTGCAATGTCCTTCAAATCTAGTGCCCAATGGAGACGTACTAAGTGCAAGTGACATTCCTGACAAAGGAGTGCGTGCTTTAACAGATGCAGAGGTCCAAGAAATCATTGCAGGGTTTGGGGCAGCAACAACAAGAGCAATACAAGCTGGATTTGATGGAGTTGAGATCCATGGTGCCAATGGCTACTTGATCCAACAATTCTTTTCTCCTCATACAAATAAACGATCCGATACATGGGGCGGCGAGTCTGCATCAGATCGACTTGCCTTTCCATTAGCAATTGTTGATACAGTAAAAGACGCGGTTGCAACAGAGGGTGCAGAGAACTTTTTAGTAGGCTATCGCTTTTCTCCAGAAGAACCTGAAACACCTGGTTTAACAATGGAGGATACCTCTGTACTCGTTGATGCACTCGCACAAAAAGAGCTTGATTACCTGCATGTCTCTCTAATGGAAGCTCATTCAAAAGCACGTAGAGGTGCAGATGAAACAAGAAGCAGACTTAGTCTCATTAAAGAGCGAGTCGGCGAGCAAGTACCAATCGTTGGAGTTGGTTCAGTCTATACGCCGGCAGAGGCAGTCGCCGTGTTAGAAGATGAAGGAATGGATTTTGTAGCGATTGGACGAGAGTTTCTTATTGAGCCTAACTGGGTGAACATGGTGAAGAATGGTGAAGAGGCCAACATTCAAACAGTAATCAAGGTTAGTCAAAAAGAAACATATACACTGCCAGAACCACTGTGGAATTTAATTATGAATGCTCGTGGCTGGGTACCTTTTGAGGAATAGAATCAACATGAAAAAGCGAATGCCCCTTGCTTAGGGCACTCGCTTTTTTTCATTTATTCAATCACATCTGGTAGATCAAACATTCCACGTTCTTCAATGTGAAGCTCAAAGTCCAAGCCGTCCTGAAGCTCCGCAACTTTGTCCTCTGCTTCCTCAAATGTTCGGTAATACCCTTCTTCCACAAACAGCGTTTCACCTGTGGAATGAATTGTTCTTACGTTTTCATTTTCAGTGGAACCAAGATCGCTCAGAAAACGCTGGATCCCTTCAACTGTCTCTTCAGCTGGGAAAATAGAAGCCGTTCTTACCGAATATACAGCAGGATACTCTTCTTTCTCCAGCATTCGAACATCCGTAACAATTTTACCTGGATCGTGCATTTCAAACACTTCATATTCAACGCTTTCATTAAAATAGGAAGCGAGTATCATCATTGAATCATCAAAAACAGGGAGTAAATCTATGTAAGAAAAAAGAATAGACTCGTCAAAACTCGGAAACTCGTCGGCCTGGTCCCGAATACCATTTAAGGTGTAAACGAGCCTGGCAGGATAGTATTCCTGTGCGACTTCAAAATAGTTAGGTATCTTAGCTTGGCCCCTTACTTCTTGAAAATTCCCTTCATAGACTTCCAGTACGAGTCGCTCAAATCCATCATGCATCCCATGATTCATGTCATCAATGACCTTGCCATCCGTAATCTCACCACCAACAAACAAACCGTTTTCCACATACTCAACTTCTTTGGTTGTCTTAGCTTCTCGTTCTTCGCTCGAATCAAATCTCTTAAGCTCTTGAACATCAGAATGGTCTTCTTCCTCTTCTACTTCACTATCACTTTCAGGAATTTCCGGCTCTTCTTCACCCTCCTGATCTGTTTCAACTTCATCTTCATCAGTTGGCTCTTGGACAACCGTTCCGTCATGTGTTTCATTCGCTTCATTTAAACCATTCGTTTGATCATCGTCTCCACACGCCACTAAACCTATCATTAAGAAACCAGTAGACAGTAAGCCGACCCGAGTGTTCATCCTATCTCTCCTCGCTTCCTTTGCTTCTGTTTACCCTTTCCCAGAAATTAGTTAGTGTACACGTTGAATTCAACTTATCTCTGTAATTTTACCAAGCCCATCTCTGGCATATTCACAAAAATGGAATGATACTGATGAGCCGGAACGTTGTATGCTTCATGAAAAATACCAATGCTGTAGTCAGCAGCTACTCGTTTATTAAAGTGTTTCCATGCCTTCAGGTGTTTAGGGGACCTAGAATAACCCATGAGCGCCTCTTCTGATTTCCAATATTGGATCAATGTTACCCCGCGCCAGGTTAAATTGAATTCAGAATGATAAAACCCTAACTCTTGCTTATGCTGGGATAGTTCTGTAAGCATCGGTCCCATCGCCATAAAAGTCTTGAACCACTTATGTACGGCCCAAAGCTTTGTAATCTTTATCCCAATCACAAAAATTGTGATCGGTTGATCGTTTTTTGGTATCAATCTGCCTTTAGTAATATTCAACGGTCTCCCTCATTTCTTTGATTCGATTGACTTTTAATACACTACACATTAACCTAAAAACAAACCAACGGTCGGTTTCAGATTAAAATACCGACCGTCGGTTTGTCAATGCTTTTATGAAAGGATTATTTACTAATATGGATACTCATAAACTACCAGCTAGCTTGCTACATATCTTAGCCCAAACAGAACAGCTCATCAAAGAACACGGGTGTGCTAATACAACATTAAAAATGATTATGGAGCAGTCAGCTGTTTCAAAAGGCGCAATCTATCATTATGTGAGCAGCAAAGATGAACTGTTTGGTTTGTTACTACAGAGTCATATCAGTAAGATCAATGCTACGTTCTGGTCTATTTTAGAGAACAATTGCGTTCGATTAGAAGAACCTCTATCAGCAATTACAGAGGGATTAACTTTCTTTTTGAATGAAGAAGATGTAACAAACTCCATTTTCACCTATCTCCTTAGTAAAAAAGACAATCCTCAAGTTGAGAAGGTTTTAGAGGACTTTTATACATTTAGTGAAAGCCAAGCAGTAAGCTGGATTAAAACTGGACAAGTGGGCGGAGTCATTGATTCAAAGGTTGATCCAGCCCGTAGTGCTTCCTCTTTTTTAACGTACTCTTATGGGTTAAGAGTCATGCAGATTGTCGCTCCAGACCGAACACCTGAACTCAAGGAGCAGTTTTATTCATATATGTATAAAACACTTGCTCCCTAAACGTAAAAAACAAGCTCCAGTATTGAATGCTGGGCTTGTTCCTTGCTTTCCTTTTGCTAACGCTGTTCTTCTTGGTAGGACTCCCATTCTCCTTGAAGTACCTATCATTCTTCTTGGTGCGGGCTCCAGCGTTCTTGTTATCGAGGAGACGAGCTTGATTTCAAGCTCGTTTTCCTTGTTATCAGCACCTGTTTCTTGGTGGAATGGGCTCTCGGCTTGGTAGTTTGCTCATTGTTCTTGCTAAGGCTCTTTGCTTCTTGATTAAATGGGGTTTCATCTTAGTATTCCCAGCCACTCTCTTGCTAACGCTGTTCTTCTTGGTGGGACTCCCATTCTCCTTGAAGTACCTATCATTCTTCTTGGTGCGGGTTCCAGCGTTCTTGTTATCGAGGAGACGAGCTTGGTTTCAAGCTCGTTTTCCTTGTTATCAGCACCTGTTTCTTGGTGGAATGGACTCTCGGCTTGGTAGTTCCCTCATTGTTCTTGCTAAGGCTCTTTGCTTCTTGATTAAATGGGGTTTCATCTTAGTATTCCCAGCCACTCTCTTGCTAATGCTGTTCTTCTTGGTCTGCCCCTAAAGATCATTCCTTACTGATTATCACTAAATGAATGATTTCCACTTCCACCGCTCTTTTTATTATGAAGAACCATATCTATGACAATCATGATCGCTAAACAAGGTAAAACGTGTTCATCGTTGTGGATCGTGACGTGGTACGTATCTCCCCACGATAGCCACTCTTTAGTTACTGTCATCAGTTCTGTTGAACCGTCCCTCAAAATGTATTGATGGTTAAACACATCTCCTTCGACCACCCAGTTATAAGGGAGAATATCAAAGTTAGCTTTGAAGAATGTAAATTTCTTTACCACCTCGCATATAACCTGGCCATCAACCTCAATTAAGTAACGTGGCATCCAGGAGGCCAGTTTTTGTTTGATATGAATTTGATTTGGACCATTTATTTCAGAAATCGTTAATTGGTCACCGAATGAAAAGAATTTACCTTGTACGTCATATAATTGATTGCCTTCAAGATCCGCTACAGTAAATTGGTCATTAAACGTGAAGATCCGTTGTTTGATATATAAGTCCATTTCGCCACACCCTTTCATTTCTGTGTGTATTTACGTTGTGCATGAGAAAAAGTTCCATACAGGAAAGAACGTTGTAGATAAAAACGCAAAGAGCTTCCAAAAATGTTGTCATTTTTGGAAGCTCAGTCTCTTACATCAAAAGTGAAATTAAGAAAGGTAAGGTCAATACAGAGATAATGGCACTTAACACAAAGGCAGAACCAGCTTCAGCCTCCATCGATTCAAAACGGACAGCTATCATAGCTGCAACCGCAGAACCAGGAAAGGCAACGAGCAGGACTAACATGGTTGTATCTTCTCGGGACATTCCCACCGCCCAAGCAATTAAAAGCATTAACGCTGGTTGAATGATTGTTTTTAGAATAGCGATACTGAAAGCTGATCCATTAAAGCTGATCTTTCTAATCCCTACTGTTACACCCACTGCAAAGAGCGCAACACCCGAGGTCACATCGCCTATTTCATTAAATGAATCTGCAAGTAGACCAGGTGCATGAAAACCAAGTAGGGTAAGGATCACTGCAATCAACGGCACAAGTGCTAATGGCTCACGTAGTCCGTGTGCAAAGGTTTTAACAATTACTTTTCCCATCTTTTCGTTTTCAACTTTTTCTCTTTGACCTATGGTTCCCATAATGGTTGCTGTTGGGTCAAGCAGTGCATTAACAACAATCCCAGTCACTGCAATTGGAACAGCTACTACTTCCGAGCCAAACAAGCTTCCCAAAACGGGAATTCCCATGAAGGCAAAGGTTGGTTGAGCAGCGTTTAATGAAAACATAGCCGAATTTGAGAGGGTAAACTTAAACCCAAATTTCATGATCACATAAATCACAAGATAAAAGACAAAGATTCCAAGTACTAATGCGATCAGAAACGGCCATTGTGCAAGTAGGACATCTCTTGGTGTGGTTGTCACACCAACAAATAAATGAGCTGGTAAGGCAAACTTTGTAACAAGTGTGTTGATTCCTTTTGACGAATGTTTATCAAATACATTTAAATATCCTGCAAGATACCCGAGTAAAATAACAAAGAATATTGGTATCAGGATGATGAAGATTTCACTTATTCCCACTTTTCAGGACTCCAATTTCAGTTAGCTTTTTTCGAGGATACAATGGTTTTATAGGTTGGCTCCCACATTGCATCCTTCACTGCCTGTTCGATGTTGTCTGGTGTTATTTGAGCAACATTCTCCTCAATGGCCGCTTTGGCTACAGCGACCGCAACATCAAATGAAACAGACCGAAGATCCTCTACTCTCGGCAGAATGGCTGCGCCTTCTCCTGTTCCTTTTGTGGCATTCGCAACAGCTTCTGCTGAGGCTGCAAACATCTTCTCCGTAAAGAGTTTTGCTTTTACAACGACAGCGCCGAGCCCCAGGCCAGGAAATACAAATGCATTATTGGCCTGACCGATCTCATAGTCAACACCTTTATAGCTCACTGGAGAAAATGGGCTACCCGTTGCAATGAGAGCTTTTCCATCCGTCCACTTGATTAGATCTTCTGGAATGGCCTCTGCTAGAGGAGTTGGATTAGACATAGGCATGATGATCGGTCGCTCAGTATGAGCCGCCATTTCACGCACAACCTTTTCGCTAAAAGCACCTGTTGTACCTGATGTACCAATTAGAATCGTTGGCTTTACATGCTTGATGACTTCTAACAGTTCGATTTGGCCCTCTACATTTCTTTCCCAGTTGGTCACCTCAGAATCTGGACGAAGATATGGCTTATGAAAGTCAGCTGTGTTTCCTCTACTTTCTGTGAGCAGTCCGAATTGATCGACAGCCCAGAATTGTTGGTACGCAGCCTCTTCCGTTATTCCATTGAGCGTCATCGCCCCAACGATTTGATCAGCATTCCCAATCCCTGCTGATCCCGGCCCAAAGACGACTACTCGCTGTTCTTCTAATGGGTTACCCGTTACTTTTAATGCTGATACAATGGCAGACAGAGTAACAGCACCTGTTCCTTGAATATCATCATTAAAGTTTAGAACCGATTCCTTGTAGTCATCAATAATCTTCCTAGCGTTGGCACCACCAAAATCCTCCCAGTGAAGTAATGCACTCGGGAATTTCTTTAGTGATTCTTCAACATAAGCAGAGATAAACTGATCATACTTTTCTCCGCGAACCCGTCCATGACGTTCACCAATATATAAAGGGTCCTCGAGGAGCTTTTGATTATTTGTACCAGTATCCAGTACAACAGCTAATACTCGACTTGGATCAATTCCAGCTGCGGCAGTGTATACGGCAAGCTTGCCAATTGCAATCTTAATTCCACCAATACCCCAGTCACCAATACCAAGGATACTTTCAGAATCAGTTGCAACAATGATATCTATATCATCTGAACCAAGGTTAATATTTTCAAATGCCTTTGAAATGCCTTCCACGTTAGTAATGGATAGGTACAAACCCTCAGGACGGTAATATTCGTGGCTATATTCTTGAATCGCCGTACCTACAGTTGGCGTATAAACAACAGGTAGCATTTCAGCGATATGTTCGCTGAACAAGTGATAAAATAACACCCGGTTCCGGTTCGCTAAATCACTTAAAACGACATTTTTTCGAAGATTTGTTGGTTGAGCTAAAAACTGTTCATACGCACGATCGCTTTGTTCCTTGATCGTAAGAACAGTTGGAGGAAGTAGCCCCTCTAGTTCTAGATCTCTCCGTTCTTCTTCCGTAAAAGCAACCCCTTTATTCAGGCTTGGATTCATTAATAAATCCTTCCCTTTTAAAGCGGTTTTGATCTCATCTTGAGGTAATGTCTGTGTTGAATTCACAATAGGACCTTCTTTCATAAAATTAAGGATCATTCCTTATTACTTCGGTACACGAAATATACTCCTTTGATATATTCATGTCAACCTAATGTAACTTTGTTAAGTTTGTTTATTATGAATCAGGATTACATAAATATGCGGCACAAACGTGAAAAACAAGGGCAAAGAAAAGACATCCTAAAAGGTCTGTGATACATTTGAGGATATCTTTCTTTAGAGGTGAACATCTTGATACGTCCAGCACAATCTACAGATATCCAATACTTAGCAAACATGGCATCAGAAACTGTTGAAATAATGAAAAAAGAGCAAAATGATCAATGGGATAATCAATATCCTTTGGCTGAGGACTTTCAAAAAGATGTAGATAATCAGTCCATATTCGTATATATACTTGATGATGAAGTCGCTGGATCGATCACGATCGATCAACACTTCTCCACTGCATATAGCGAGTTTGAATGGGATCGACCAATTGAACAAGCCATGATTTTTCATCGACTAGTCGTAAACCCATCCATCCGTAAAAAGGGAATTGCATCACAGCTCATTTCTTTTGCTGAACGTCATGCGATTGAGAATGGCTGTACGTCAATGAAAGTAGACACTTATTCATTAAATCGTAAGGCACAGGAGCTTTTTAAAAAGCACCACTTTACCTTTGTAGGGGAGCAAACGTTTCCCGAACGAGAAAATCCCTTTTACTTTTATGAAAAGGTCCTGACTCCATAAAAAAAGAACGAGGCTGGTACATAACATTAATTTGAATAGTAAAACACGAACATATTACTATATCCGATACAGGAGAATCCCTCCCACCCGCGGGGGACGGCCTCAGCTCCTTCCGCTCTTTTGATAAAATCGAGTAGGAGGATAATCATTAATTGATTATCCGACCTCTCACACCACCGTACGTACGGTTCCGTATACGGCGGTTCAATATCTTGCGTAC
>NZ_JBNNQX010000018.1:0-52260 GCF_050276055.1 Alkalihalobacillus sp. NPDC127517
TGATTACTTGCATCTTAACGGAGGACTTTTTTTGTGTAAATAGGTCAAAAGAAAACCCACAGGAATGCTCCTACGGAACAGAACGCGGTGAAGACTCTGTAGCGGCGGCGCTTTCCCCGCGGAAGAGGCTGAGGCCGTTCTTGTGGGTGCGAGGGCTTCTCCTGTAGCGGATGTATTGCTCTGTTCGTGTTTTTATATCCTTACAACTCTTCTATGTCACTCTTTCTTATCACGTATATTATCCTCATAACCGCACCATACTATTATTAGAAAATTACCAATTTAAACTGAGATACAATTGACAATGATTATCATCCTCTAGTATACTTACGCTAGAATGATACGGCGAAGGAGGAGCTTTCGTGAAAAAAGTAACCGTTCACGCTCTGAAGGATATTCACACAGTACTTACAAACAAGCGAAAAGTCGGTGGTGCTATTGAGGCTAATTCGATTCGTTTGCGTTCTGGAGAAGAATTTCAACACCCGGTATTTACCAGTATTGAACAGACGCGTGGTGTGTATCAATCCGTTGGTTTCATGACAAATGACGGTGAGCGACTTATCGTGAACATTGATGAAATTTCCATGATGAAGAACCTTGAGCATAAGCTAATCTGCCAATTAGAAAATACTCATGCTAAAAAATACTTACTAACAGATACGCTACAATACTTAGAACGACTGTGTGAAGTAAACGAAGGTTGTCTTACGTCTCCGTTTAAACGCGAGGTTGAAGGACTTGCTTGTGATATTGGTGCAAAGCACCTTGAAGAGAATGGCTACTCAGATTTCGTCATCTACGCTGAACCGGACCATAATATTATTTCCATTAATCAAAAAAGCATGCTGGCCTAAGCCGCATGCTTTTTCTTTTTGTTTCGTTATTCTTTTTCTTGGCTTTCTAACGTACAAATCGCAGATGGTCTCTTAATGCGAAGAGCCAATGTCTCATAGACACGGAACGGATGGTTCATTCCTTCTTCGCCAAGATATGCTGTTTCAAAATCCTCAGATACAGCAAGATCGAAGTTATGAGGGCCTGTATTAACAAGAACACCCGTCTTTCCTTTTAAAACAGGAGATTGAAATACGCCATCTGTTGCAATTTCACGTACATGCTCAATCTCAAGTACATTCGTTTCTTTATGAACACGGTGCAGGATCGCATAAAGCTCTGGTGATAGGACAAGTGCATATGGTCCATGATGTCCAAGCTCCATTAGTTTACTTCTAGCTTCAACGATGTCTTGGAACGCATGTCCAGATTCGTACCAGCTTTCGGTAACATGTGATAAGCGACCTTTCACGTTCATTAGACCCGGGATATCAAATTCCTTTGAACCATGGAAAATCATTTGGTCTTCCAAGTAAGCAACTTGGCGGGCTGCGTTGGCTGCACCTGAGAAGTCAATTGGAATGTTTAACGTTTTTGCTTGTTCAACATCTCTCCAATACAAGACAAAATCCTTATAGATAAGAGGAATTGTGTGACTCACACGCTTTGTTGATTCAGCAATCTCCTCATTTAAGCCTTGGTGATCCATAATCGCTTCATGATCATCTAGGTATACATCTGTGTGAATGGTCTGTACGCCTCGTCCAAGCGGACCATGCAAGCTAATAAATTTACGACCAACCAGCTGGCTTTTAGCCATATCTGCAACCACTTGATCTAGGTGATTAAATTCACTTTCGTTTAAAGGTGCATCTGGATATCTTGACGCTTTACTCATTACACTTCACTCTCCTTTTCTCCTCTTACAGCAAACTTCCTACTGAGAAAGTCGGTCTATCTAGATTCGATTGTACTTCTGTAGTTGTTGAAGATTCCACCCATTTGCTCTGGATGTCCTCTAAAATCGTTTGAAGCTTATCTAACCGGCCTTGTACATCTTCTTGCATCTTATCTAATTCGTTCTCTTCTGTTTCATAATCCAATACTCGTGCATCATCCACATGTTGACAAAATGCCTCAAGGGCAAAAACTTCAAGCCGGAGATCTGCATACAACTCAATGAGCTCATGCTGCGTAAGGTCCCTTTTGGTCTCCTCATCAAGCCACTCATTTAGCTTTCGTATCATCTGTTTAATTCGGTTTTTTCTAGCATATTCTATGCCTAGTGCTTTACGCACAAGCATACGTTCATAGTCGTTACTAGGGTTAGTGGTCTTTGGTTCAAGAATGTGAATATACCTTTTAACCTCTTTTTTCATTGCGGTAAAAAGATCATGAAGCACGTTCAGTGTCTTCTCCATGGGTCTCCACCTCGTTTCTTTAACTATTCCCATAGTATCATAATTCTCAATTAAAAAGAAACCCTTTTTATAATCATTATAAAGAAGGTTTCTCAATTACGATTATTTCTTAATCATTGGACAGCCGGCTTCACACCCACCTATCGCTTTATAGATAGAACACCACGAACGTTTTGCATAGCATACAGGTACATCCTGCTCCATGGCTTTTTTCTTTAAAACCGTCGTTAGATTATGATTAATAAAGTCTGTTAATACTAGAATCATATCAATGTCTGCAGGGATTTCACGTTTCACCATTTTTGTCTTTCTTCCGCTTATATGTAGAATGTTCGCAAATCCCATGTCTTCAAGCTTCTTTGGAATGGAACCTAGATGATCAGCTCCTACAATCATTAAAGACGTCATGTCACACCCTCACTTTCATTTGATAATAATTCTCACTATTATCTTAATTGAAATCGATTCTCATTGTCAACTAATTTTATAAGAATATTCTGTTTCAGGTTACATCTATTCATGAAAAGGGAAAGATGATAGGAGATAATATCCGGTTTACTTGCTGCGTTTTTTTCTGTAAAGTAATTAGGATGAGTATGGAGGTGCATAGAAATGATCGCTAACATGACAGAAGACCAACTTCTCGTTTTGGTTATTAAGTATATTCGAGAGGCTAAACGACACTCGTTACAGGAACTATTAGATGAACTACACCCCTATGATGTAGCGATAATCTACCGTTCCCTCCCGACAAAACATCATCATAAATTTTTAACTTTTTTGAATCCAGATCAAATTGCCGACTTAATTGAAGAGCTTGAGACAGAGTACCAAGTTGAAATTCTTCAAAAGCTTGGTGTTGAAGAATCATCTAAAGTAATGGATTTAATGGAAAATGATGAATTAGCCGATTTATTAAACGAGCTTTCTGTGGAACGTATTCAAGAATTTCTTGATGTCATGAAAAAAGAAGATTCCATTAAGATCCGCTCTCTAATGAGCTATCCAGCTGAAACAGCTGGGGGATTAATGACAAATGAATTCATATGGATTCACGCAAATCAAACCGTTAGACAAGCGGTTGACAAACTTAAAGACTACGCAAGCTTTTCGGAAAACATTTATTACTTATATGTCATTAATGAAGCAAAGAAATTAGTAGGTGTTGTCTCCTATCGAGATCTGTTAATTGCAGATATAGATGAAGTGATTGAAGAGATTATGTTTACTCGAACAGTTGCAGTAAAGGTGACCGATGATCAGGAGCAGGTTGCCAATATTATTGAACGCTATGACTTTATTGCGGTTCCAGTTGTAGACGATGAAGACACGTTACTTGGTATTATTACTGTTGATGATGCACTTGATGTTGTCATTCGCGAGGCAAACGAAGACATTGAAAAGCTTTCTGCATCAGGGAATATTGATTTCTCAACTAAAGCATGGACAGCCTCAATCAGACGACTTCCATGGCTGATTCTGCTCTTATTAATTGGACTTGTATCAGGTAGCATTATGAACTATTTTGAAGCCACGCTTGCTCAGGTTGTAGCCCTTGTGTTCTTCATGCCGATGATTGCCGGAATGACCGGAAATACCGGCACGCAATCACTTGCTGTGGTTGTAAGAGGAATTTCCCAAAACACCATCGATAAAAAAGTTGTGACGAATCTTATTCTGAGAGAATTCCGCGTAAGTTTAATTATTGGTGTCACGTGTGGAACCTTGATTACACTCATTGCATTCTTATGGATTGGAGATCCTTCCTTAGGCATGGTCGTCGGTGTTTCCCTTTTCTGTACGTTAATTATTGGAACACTTGCCGGGACAATCATTCCTCTGATTCTTCACCGATTTGGAGTAGACCCAGCCGTGGCTTCAGGCCCATTAATCACTACTCTGAATGATATCTTTTCATTACTGATTTATTTTGGCATTGCAACGGCGTTTTTAACGAATTTAACATAAAAAGTGAGGCTTGAACATCACATTAATCTGGTTATTGAAACACGAACATAGCACAATATCCGCTGCAGGAGAATCCCTCCCTTTCCACGGGAACGGCCTCAGCCCCTTTCGCGGGAAAGCGCCGCTACAGTGTCTTCACCGCGTTCTGTTCCGTAGGAGTGTCGGGTTCTCCTTCCGCTCGTCTCACAAAAATATTAAAGACACGAATGGCGAATGATTCGATCATAGAATCATTCGCCATTTTGTCATTCGTTTTTAGTAATGTCCCTGCTTCATTTTTTATGATCCGACTCATACTGCTTGGACCATCCGCATATAAGTGAAAGAGCTTGTCAATCGGATATCTCAAGTTGGGTGTGATGCGAAAATGATTCGTTATGTACTGACACTTTTGATTGGGTGTTTACTCATTAGTATCGGGATTAATTTCTTTTTTACGATGTATCATCTATTAGATGGTGGGATTATAGGAATTGGCTTAATTGCCCATTATCTTTGGAATACACCTGTTGGACTAACCATCCTGGTTGTAAGTATTCCCATCTACATCTTTGCATGGTTTTACTTCCGTCCATTCTTTTACAACAGCCTAGCAGGTGTGATTGTCTCTTCTTTCTTAATTGACTGGGTCTCTCTTTATTCTCCTGACCTTGCCATCCTAGGTCCCCTACCAAGTGCTATTACTGGTGGTCTTCTGCTCGGCATCGGGGCGGGAATCATGTTCCGGATGGATATTAGTACAGGTGGCTTTGATTTATTAGCTCAAATGATCGCGACAAAGGTTCCTTACAATGTAGGTCTCCTTATCATCTTCTTTGATATGCTAGCCGTTGTGGCGGGTCTTTACATCGTTACTATTGAAGAGATCGTCTTATCAACCATTGCTGTCATATCAACCGGTGTTGCAACAATTGTTGTCACAAGTTGTCCGATGCCTCAATTTCTCTATCCAGCCGACAAATTCCCCGGGAAATGAGCTGGTGAAACTAAGGAATCTGTCATTAGATCGTGGCTTTTCCTGTCACAAACCAGTATGAAATTCCATAGACAAACGCTACTGAAGCTATAATGATAAAAAGGGTTTTATTAGATAGTCGTTTTTTCATGTATTGAAGCCTCCCTTGTTTTTCTTTCTCTTATTATACGACCGTTTTTGGAAATAAACTAGAATAGAAAAAAGAACCTAGGAATATAAGAATTCCTAGGTTCTCTCTATTAGCTCGAAAGTTTTGCTGCAACGTTCGCTACTCTTTCTCCGAGTCTCTTCGCCATCGTTAATTCCCGTTCATCTAGTCCATTACTTCCGTCTGGACCAGCTACGGTTGATACTCCGTATGGACTGCCTCCGATTCCATCGGTAGTCAGCTGTTCTTGATTCTCCCCATAAGGTAGACCTACATAGATCATTCCAAAGTGTAATAATGGGATTAAGGAAGTTAAGATGGTTGTTTCCTGTCCTCCGTGGATAGAGCCCGTGCTTGTAAAAACGGATGTAACACGTCCTTCAAGCGAACCATTTGCCCATAGTCCTCCAGCAGAATCTAAGAATTGTTTTGCCTGTGCTGGCATATTCCCGTACCTAGTCGGGAAGCCCCAAATAATTCCGTCAGCCCACACAAGATCATCGTGTGTTGCTTCCTCTATACGATCTTGAGCTTTTTGTGCCTCTACATAAGCATCCTGAGCAGACATCGCTTCTTTTACTTCCTTAAATTCAGGAATCTTCACTAAACGAACTTCTGCTCCCTCTACTCTGCTTGCACCCTCTTCCACTGCCTTTGCAAGCTTAAAGACATGACCGTAAGATGAGTAATAAGGTATCAGTATTTTTGTCATTTAAACATTCCTCCTATTTTTAAGTAGCTTGTTTTCTATTCCTTCAAAAAGAATTTTCAAACCTCAAATGATAGATTTATAGGCAGTAAACGGATACAATGAAAAGTTAACAGCGTTTTTATCTTGCTTAATGATCCAAGACCGATCATTTTACGTATGCTTAATGAGTGAAGTCTAACAATTACGGTGTTGTATTTGATGCAGGTTACCTATGAAAAGACTTTCTAATACGAGGGAGCAGCGTACAAAGGAGTTATACATGCCACATCTTACCGACGAACAATTATATCAACAAATTGTTCAGCAAGATAAGAAGGCTCTTGAGGAGCTGTATGATCGGTATGAACGAATTCTATTTTCATTCATTTACCGTTTTACAAAAGACGAGGGATTAACTGAAGAAGTGATGCAGGATCTTTTTATGAAGCTTTGGCAAGGCAGAGCCAACTATCAGCTAGATAAAGGGAAGTTCTCCTCTTGGCTTTTGACCATCGCAAGAAACGCAGCCATTGATCAGATTCGAAAGAAAAAAGTAACAGAGGTTGAGTTCATGGACCATGATGCAGAGCCTGACCTAGAAATACCGGAGCAGGTCATTGTTCTTAAAGAAGAAAGTATAACGATCCAAAAAGCACTAGCTCATCTGCCAAAAGAACAACAACATGTGATTAAATTATTTTACTTTGATGGAGAACCACAAAAGAATATAGCAAAAATTTGCAAAATCCCCCTTGGTACTGTTAAAGGCAGGCTACGTTTAGCACTGAACCAACTGCGGAAGACTCTTAGTAGAAAGGGTGAAAGAGGCGATATCTATGAGTGATAACAAATGCATAAACTTACTTGATTATTTTAATGATCACCTTAATCCGAAAGAGAAAGAGGAATTTGAACTTCATGTATTAGAATGTGAAGAATGCCAGGAGCAGCTACAGGAGCTCTATGAATTCAATAGTGAAGTGGCGACTCATTCTAAACAAAGCACACCACCTAATGGCATGAAGCAACGTATACTTGATTCCATCCTTGAAGAAGAGAATCCATCTAAAGAAGAACAAAAAGTAGAGAATCGAGTTGTAACTCCAATTGACACACCGATAAAGAAGAAAAACGGATGGAAGCCTTGGGCTCAACTAATTGCGGCCGGGTTAATCGCTTCAATCGGAATAAACATCTATACGATAAATCAATTAAATGATTCGCAATCAGAACTTGCTAATACAGAACTAGAGCGCGACCTTTTAGCTAGCCAAATAAATGATGCAGAACAACCGCCTTCTTCCGGAACGGCGCAATTTGATCAAGTAATTACATCAACCTCTCTTCTTTCTGAGAGTGAAGAAAATGAGCATGTTGGCCAGGCCTCCATTGTTCAACAAGAAGATGGCTACAAATTAATTGTACAGGTAGAACAAATGCCAGAGCCTGTCGATTCAGAGGTCTATCAAATTTGGTTATTCCAAGATGAGACACCATTACCCTCCGGCTCCTTCACAACTAATGAACAAGGAGAAGGTGCCATCGTATATGACCTTGATTCGGACACAAATATTGAAGACTTATTTGAAGCGATTGCAATCACACTTGAACCTGAGCCAGATAATCTTTTACCAGAAGGACCGATTGTCACTCTTTCAGAGCTCTACTGATAAATAAAATGATATACAGTGAGGGTTAGACAAAACTAGAAATCAATGAAAAGATGGCGAATGATTCTACGATTGAATCATTCGCCATTCGTATCTTTAACAAAACGAGCGGAAGGAGAACCCGAGACTCCTGCGGTAAAATACGTGGTGAAGACACTGTAGCGGTGCTACCCGCAAAAGGGGCTGAGGCCGTATCCGCGGAAAGCGAGGGATTCTCCTGTAGTGGAAATTGTGCTATGTTCGTGTTTTGCTATCCAAATTAATGTTATGTCCCACGCTCATTTGGTTTACTGAAGTTTATATTTTTGAGCGGAAAGGTAAAGACTAGTAACAACTAGTTTAAAGGAGTGTTTTCATGTCCAGTCAAAAAGATATTCAACAAAAACAGGAACAAATGAAAAACAAGCCTGCGCAAACACAGTCTGTTCAACCAGGATTTGAAAGCGAAATGAAACCTGAGCCACTTTACGATGACCCGTCGTATACGGGAAGTTCCAAGTTAAAAGACAAGACGGCATTAATTACTGGCGGTGATAGTGGCATTGGTAGAGCTGTGGCTATCCTTTTTGCAAAAGAGGGCGCAAACGTCAGTATCATCTATTTAAATGAACATGAAGATGCGAATAAAACAAAGCAATTAGTGGAGGAATATGGTGTTTCTTGCCTCTTAGTAAGTGGAGATGTAGGAGAAGAATCGTTTTGCCATGATGCTGTTAAGAAAACGGTAGATGAATTTGGACAGCTCGATATTCTTGTAAATAACGCAGCCGAGCAACATTATCAAGAAAAGATTGAGGACATCTCTGCCTCTCAGCTTCAGCGCACATTCCAGACAAATATCTACTCATACTTTTACTTTATCCAGGCCGCTATGCCACATTTAAAAGAAGGCAGCACAATTATTAATTCTGCATCCATTGTCGCGTATAAAGGGAATCCTGTTCTCATGGATTACGCAGCAACAAAAGGAGCCATTGTCGCGCTTACACGCTCTCTTGCCACAAACTTAGTAGAAAAAGGCATTCGAGTAAACGGAGTGGCTCCAGGACCCATTTGGACACCACTGATCCCTGCTTCCTTCCCAGGAGAGGATGTAGCTCAGTTCGGCGATCAATCTCCAATGAAGCGCGCTGGACAACCAGCAGAGCTCGCACCAGCTTATGTGTACCTTGCTTCAAGTGACTCATCTTATGTTTCAGGACAAATGATTCATGTAAATGGCGGAAGTGTAATTAACGGATAGAGCGATTAGATCACACAAAAAACCACCACGATACTCATATCGTGGTGGTTTATTTTATGCTGCATCTTCTTCGTCTGGTTCTGTTTCGTCATCTTCTTGTGATTCAAAGAATCGGAATAGATCTCCATAAATAATGCGATCGGAATGTTCAAGGTCTTGTATCCCTTTTTCCACATATGGTTCGCATGCTTCAGCTTCAATCTCTTCTCCATCTTTGTTATAGCACGTATTACTTGTGTAGACGATATCGTCAGTAATCACACTTCCATTACGTAGTACAGACATTGATTCATTTTCAGGTGAGAAAAGGTCCGTTCCGAATTGAATGTCGTTTCTTGTACTGTGACCTAACAAATGCATCAGTGTAGGCTTCACATCAATTTGACCACCAACTGTGTCAATGGTTTCGTGCTTATCATGTCCAGGAATATGAACAATCATTGGTACGCGTTGAAGCTGAACCGTATCAAAAGGAGTGATTTCTTCCTTATCAAGATACGTACTCATCGCTTTATTGTGGTTCTCAGAAATACCATAATGGTCACCATATAAGATGAAGATTGTATCATCATAAAGGTCAGCTTCCTTCATTTCTTCAAAGAATCGCTCTACCGCATGGTCCATGTAACGAACAGTCGGAAAGAAGCGGTTCAGTGTTCCACTGTTTGAATCATACTCATCAACCATTTTGTCTTCTTCATCTAGTTCAAAAGGAAAATGATTGGTTAGCGTAATGAACTTCGTATAGAAAGGCTTTGGCTGAGATTGAAGGAGATCAATGGACTGTTCAAAGAAATCAACATCTTTCAGGCCCCATCCTACTGAATTTTCTTCATTTACATCATAACTGTTCACATCAAAGAATTGATCATACCCAAGTGATTGATACATAATGTCGCGATTCCAGAAGCTTTTGTTGTTTGCATGCATAACGGAACTGTACATTCCTTTATCACTTAAAATCTCTGGAAGTGCATGATATTCATTGCCACCGTGTGTGAAGAAAACAGAACCACTGTCTCGGCCAAACATAGAATTCTCTACAATAAACTCCGAATCGGATGTTTTCCCTTGTGCTGTTTGATGATAGAAATTCTCAAAATAATAACTTTCTTCAATTAAATCATTTAAGAATGGCGTAACTTCTTCTCCATTCACTGTGTTATTAATCACAAATGTTTGTAATGACTCAAGTGAAATCATGACAACGTTTTTGCCTTCAGCAATTCCAAAGAGTTCTGGATCCGGCTCTTTATGATTAGCTTGAGCATAATTCTTCACTTCTACAATATCCGAACTGTCAGCGAATACTCGCTGAGCACGAGATTGTGATTGGATATATCCATCATAGACATGATAGTTTAATAGTCCAATATTTTTAACAAGTAGCTCTCGGTCAAACGATCTAGACAACAGCTGTGGGCGTTCCGCTTGTGCAATCGATAAATTGGCTAGAAAAAGCACGACAGCCAAAGACATTAAAATAACCGGTTCACGCTTCAAGCGACGAACAGCTGGTACTCTTTTTGTCACAATAAGCAACGTCAGGATAAGAATATCTGCGACGATTAATAAATCACCTAGGTGCATTAATCCAGCAATACTCGTTCCAAGGTCATTTAGATTACTTGTCTGAAACAAGACCGGTAACGTTAGGAAATCTGTGAAAAATCGGTAGTATAACAAGTTAAAGTATAAAACTAAGCTAGCGATGATACTGAACGCAACGATCATAATGTTGCGAAGTCGGTGCTTAAACATCAGAGCAATTGCAAAAAATAGTACAGCAGAGCTTAAAGGATTAATAATCAGTATAAACTCCTGAAGCATGTTATCTGCTGAGATGTTGAACCCAACTTTATAAAGAATATATGATTTAATTGTTAACATGAATACAGCTAACCAATACAACTTTAATCGGCTTAGCGCAGATTTTACTTTTTCCATAATACTTGGTGCTCCTCTCTTTCATTTCAAGAAATTAGCGCGTTAATCGTTTGCACTTCCTCAGACATACTTGATTCTCTATTCCACCAAAAAAAGAGTTCAAACCACTTCATGTACATCAAAAGATGATTATATCAAATTCAGTGCTTAAACTAAACTACTTTTTTCGTAGAATAAAAGTAGATAACCAATCACCTGTGTAAATACACTGTTAAGAAGTATACGGTATAACCAGCTTAAAAGTTACGAATATGTAAAAATAAATAAGAATACGTTAAAATAAAAAAACCATCTGTTTTTTTCGACAGATGGTTCAGCAAAATCTTTATGTTTACGACAGAACTGGCGGGATAAATCCTATATTCTCTAAACCTTGAGCTAACGTTCCAAACGTTTGTACTTTCATAAAGTTCGTCTGTAATCGATTGATCTTCATAGCGAGATCTGGTCGAATCCCAGTAAAAATCGTTTTCACTCCTATCAGCTTAAGCATATGAGCTAGTCGTAAAAGTTGTTCACTCGTACTTTCATCTAAGCTGACAATTCCAGAAACATCAATAAGTAAATAATGTAGGTCCAATTTATTGCTAAGTGTCATCACCTTATCAACAATAGAGTCCATCCTCACCGTAGTCACGTTTCCGATAACAGGTAATACGCCAATCCCTTTAGCTACAGGTACAAGTGGAGCTGATAAGTCAGAAAGCTGCTGATGAGCATACTCTAGATCGAGAACATACGTTAACAATGATGCCATCGTTCGGAACAGCTCTATATCGTTTTCCGAAAGCCCCACCCTTTGATTATCCAAGCCACAGATGGTGCCATACACTTCCCCACATCCATCATAGATTGGAATTCCAATGAAACTTCCCGTACCTAATTGTTTCACTGGATCTAAGAGACAAGCCTCTTCATGATCACTTAAGCTTGGAATGACTAAAACCCTCTCCCCATAATCCACACTGAGCTTGCAAAGAGTTTGGTTATAATCTAATTCCTCTCCTACACGTAAGAGAACTTTATCTTTATTAATCGCATGCATGATGCGGTTTGTTTTCAGATCGTTTTTAGCTATAAACAGCGTATTAATGTGTATTTGATGACTTAATAAAAGCAATACCTGAGTCGCCACTTCCTCAAAGTCTTGAAAGTTCTTTATATTTAATGTGTTGTTTTGTTTAGAAAGTTGCAGAACCATGAGACTAACCCCCTTTTAAGTCGTTCTTTTTAAAGATAATATATTGAATTTATCTAGTAATCAAGTCCTACTATATTCTATTTTCATTAGGAAGGAAAGCCGGAGCCCATTAAAAATGGTTATCTGATGCGAAGAATGTTAAAGAGTGGTACGATGATGGCATTTCATATAGTAGGAGGAAACGCAGATGACGATTAAACTTGGTGTAATCGGAACGAACTTCATTACAGAACGACTACTTGATGCGATATCGGACCTGGACGAGTATGAGGTTATAGCTGTTTATTCACGAACCGAAGAACGAGCAACAGAATTTGCCCAGAAACACGGTGCACCATATACATATACTTCTCTTGGGGACTTGGCAGCAAGTACGCACATTAATGCTGTGTACGTGGCAAGCCCCACTTCTTTTCATGCTGATCAAGCGGTTCTCATGCTTTCACATGGAAAACATGTGCTGGTTGAAAAGCCGGCAGCTTCGAATTATGAGGAATGGGCCAAAATGACTGAGGCTGCGCGTGAAAACGAAGTGGTATTGATGGAAGCGATGAAAACAACACAGCTGCCAAACTTTCTAACGGCCAAAAAGCAATTAGATGCGCTTGGTACGATTCGATCAGGATTCGCGAATTTCTGTCAGTACTCTTCACGTTATGATGCCTATAAAGATGGAGACGTTCAAAATGCATTTAAGCCAGAGTACTCAAATGGCTCACTCATGGATATTGGTGTGTACGGCATCTATCCAATCATTGCGATGTTTGGCCGCCCGAACGAAGTAAGGGCTCAAGGTCATATGCTTGAATCTGGTGTTGATGGGGCTGGAAGCCTTTTATTAAAATATGATGAGTCTCAAATTATCATTAATCATTCGAAAATCACTCAATCTGTTGTTCCATCTGAAATTCAAGGTGAAAATGGAAGTATCGTTATTAAACATTGGAGTGACTTCCATTCCGTTGTCCATCATAACAGAATTGAAAAAACAGAAACGGTCATTTCAGAGGAACAGCATGAAAACCCTATGTATTATGAAGCTGTTGAATTTGCTAATCTTGTTTCCAGTCAAACAATGGAATCCATTGAAAACAGTCATAAGAATTCGGCGATTACACTTCAAGTAATCGATGAAGCACGTAGACAAATTGGCCTCGTCTTTCCTAGCGATCAATAAACGTGTAAATGTCTGAAATGTGGGTATAGCATGAACAACACACATTTCAGAAAGGAAGCGTGCCTATGTCCACCTTTAAACGTGAGTCTTACTACGTCACAGTAGATATGGCGATCATGTCCATAAATAAAGAGAAGATGCCGGATAACACGATCCAATATCAAATTTATGCGACAGATAAAGAAAAGGAACAGCTTGCAGAGTTACTAGAACGAGTGAAATCTGAGGACTTTGATCAAAATCAAGTGTTTAAAAATCCGTTTGATGAAAAAGCAGCGGATCAAGAGAAAGATCAAACTCAAAATGATCTAAGACAGGTGTACCAAATGGTCTACGATCTTGGCACACTCGAAACGAAGGAAATTGTAGCAGATATAATGCCTTAACATGAAACTAAGCTGGGGAATCTCAAGTATATGAGATTCCCCAGTTTTTCGTTTCTCTCATTTCATCAAAATGATGAACGATAAGCAACGACATAATGTAAGCGTTCACTTAAAGGGATAAACATGGTATAGTGGACATAACATCATAGTAAAAGTCTCATTAACTTACATGACTCAGATTTTTAAAATGCACCTGAAATTAATAGGGGGTTTGATAAATGGATATGCGTGGACCAATGGGCGGTTTACAAAAGATTGCTGAATGGATCACTCGAATGGCTTACCTCAATTTGCTTTGGCTTGGTTTCACTTTAGCAGGCTTAGTTTTGTTTACGATCTTCCCAGCGACCTTTGCGATGTTTGCCGTACTCAGAAAATGGATCATGGGTGAATCAGATCTTCCTGTTTTTAAAACGTTCTTTTCCTATCTTAAACAAGACTTCTTAAGGGCTAACCTCATTGGTTTGGTTTTAGTTGTTATTGGATTTATCTTATATGTAGATCTTCAGTTCCTGTTGACCTTCTCAGGTGAAGGAGTTGTCGCATACTTCTATTACCCTGTTCTGTTCGTAACGTTACTTGTTGCACTTGGAACGTTGTTCGTCTTTCCTGTTTACGTGCATTACGAACTAAACATCTGCCAAGTGTTCAAAACGGCCTTTTTCTTAATGGCTGTGAACCCATTGCTATCTATTGTAATGATTATTGCTCTGGGGACTACTTTCTACGCGATGTTGTCATTCCCAGCGACTGTGATCTTTTTTGGAGTAAGTGTTCCAGCGTATCTCATCATGAGAATCTCCTATGGAATTATTGAATTAGCAAGATTAAAGCAGCAAGCACGGGATGAAAAAGCTGCAGAAAAGAAGGAAACCTCTCATGCTTCTGGCATGTAAGGTTTCTTTTTTTTGTAAGTCCTATTAACTAGTAATTGGTAAATAAAGAATAATCGCTCTACTTTCTTCTTATTCTTTCCTAATTCTGAAACTTTTTCATCTCTTTTAGGGTATATACATACTAGATTGATACAACTTCAAAGGAGGAATTGATGATGAAAGAGATGAACAAAGACATTCAAGACAATAAGCTGGTTTCCATTGTTGCCTACTTGCCGATTTTATTTTTAATTCCAATGTTTGTTGCAAAAGAGTCCCCATTTGCCAGGTTCCATACCAATCAAGGTGTACTTGTAACGATTGTTTGGGCAGCAGGTGTGCTCCTTCTTACCATCCTGCCTGGCCTGCTTAGCAGCCTCTTAACTCCGCTCTTCGGAATCCTTATGCTTGTTCTATTTATTCTCGGAGTCGTGAATGTAGCCAATGGACAAACAAAACCTCTCCCTGTGATTGGTGAGACGCAGATTATTAAGTAATGAGAGATCTGTAAATAAACGAGCTCGAAACACTTTAGTAAACTAGATAATAAAACACGAACATAGCGGTACATCCGTTACAGGAGAACACCCGCTTTCCGCGGGTACGGCCTCAGCTCCTGTAGCGGAAAACCACCGCTCAAATGTCTTCATCACGTACTATTCCGCAGAAGTCTCAGGTTCTCCCTCCTCTTAACTCATTGATTTTCCATTTTTATCTCAGCCTCTCCAACTGAAAAGGTCATTCCAATAAACTATTAAGGGCACAACTCTTGTAATCTGTTTCTACATGTATTAATATCCGATTATACTTATTGGTTTTAAATACAATTCTTTTGGGTATACAACATATCGTCTTATAAATACTTATCCATTATTTTGAACGGAGGTTTTTTAGTATATGGCTCAGTCCTCATCATCAGATATTCCAAGCAATTGGGATCAGCGATCTACAACCGTTAAGGGCCCTCTTCAATCGATTCAAACACCGTATGTTATTCTCGGGGTACTTGGAATCATTGCTTTGTTTACAACAACGGTGCTTGTTGTTGATTGGGTGCAAGGTTTCTTATTTCTCATTGGTCTTGCTTTAGGGATGGCCTTATTGTATGCACGCTTCGGGTTTACTTCTGCCTTTCGTCGATTAGTTTCTGTTGGGAACGTGCAGGGTCTTCAAGCTCATATGTTAATGCTTGCCGTGGCAACAACTCTGTTTGCTCTTATCTTTTCATCCGGTTTTAGCTTTACAGGCGTAGAACCAACAGGCTATGTATCGCCAGTTGGTATCAGTTTATTAGTTGGAGCATTTATGTTTGGAATTGGGATGCAGCTGGGCAGTGGCTGTGCCTCTGGAACGCTTTATTCCGTTGGGGGAGGCTCTTCCTCGATGATCGTCACGCTATTATTCTTTATTGTGGGTTCTGTAATTGGTGCCTATCACATGGCTTATTGGCAAACGACTCCTCAGCTTGAACCGATCTCGCTTGCAGAGACAACAGGTTTTGGTTACTTTGGTGGCTGGGCTCTTCAGATGGCCCTCTTTGCACTCATTTATTTTGGAACGGTGCTGTTTGCTAAGTGGAAGAATCCTCCTAAGATGAAGCCCCTGACAACCACTACAGGCTTTAAGAAGATTCTCCGCGGCGCATGGCCTTTATTTTCTGCAGCGATCGTCCTTGCTGTATTAAACGCACTTGTGCTAGCTGTACGTGGGACCCCTTGGGGTATTACTTCTGCATTCGCACTTTGGGGAGGAAAAGTGTTAGATTTTGTAGGTATAGACGTCGCTTCATGGGATTATTTCACTGGTGCAAACGCAGAGGCATTATCAAGTACAGTCTTAGCGGATTCAACAAGTGTCTTAAACTTTGGTATTATGCTTGGTGCATTTGTTTCGGCGGCCCTACAGGGAACATTTCGCCCCAAACGCGTAAAGCCTGGAGTTGTAGGTGCATCTGTAATCGGTGGACTACTTATGGGCTACGGGGCACGACTCGCTTATGGCTGTAACATTGGTGCTTATTTTGGCGGAATTGCGTCATTTAGCCTGCATGGCTGGATCTGGGCCGTAATGGCTATTCTTGGTACAGGCCTCGCATTATATATTCGTCCAATATTTGGATTATCCAACCCGAAACCAAAGGATTCATTGTGCTAAAATAGATAGAAAAAAGGACTAGCTGGGAGCTAGTCCTTTTCATCTGTTACGCCGAAGCGTGAACGTTTCTTCTACGAGCAAAAAGCAACAAACTAAAACCGAGTGCCGTTATAAACCCACCTGCTAAAACAAACATAGAATTGTTTGTAGCTGTATCTGGTAGTGCGCCACCTTCGATTTCATCAAGCGGTTGTGCGTTGTCGCGTACGTCGGCTGGTACTTCAATTGAATCTACACCGTTAAAGTTATGGACATCCATCTCAATCTTTTGAGTCATGTTGGTTGTCTCGCCTTCAAGCTCCATATCCATATCAAGGTGCATCACTAGATTTGTCATATAGTGTGTATCCTTAGCAATCGTCATTTCATATTTTACGTCGTTATACGTGATGTCCGCCATCAATTCATCCATCATCATGTCTTCATCCTGCCCCATAGACATGTCCATCCATTCCTTCATCGCTTCTTCTAAATCTTGTCCGTCACCCTCATAAGTCAATATGTACGAATCTCCACTATCCTCTACACTCATGTCTTCTCCAAATAGTTCCGCTTGCTCAATTTGATCACTTGCCATGGCCCAATCCATTAACTCATCTAAACCGTCTGATAATTCCATAGGGAGTTTAACCCATTCTCCATCAGCCGTTTCTTGATAAAAACCTTCATCTGTCCAATATGTCTCTAATGTTTCTTCTTCACCTGCCATTGAAGTCGTAACAACTTGGTGCATCGCAAATGGTTCCAAGATCACATCTTCTTTTGAACTCATTTTAATGGTGACTTCTTCCCCCATGCCCATCATCGTCATTTCAATGTGCGTTTCACTTGAGTAGCTCTCAAGCTCTAGCATGGCTTCGTTCGATTTCTTAAGAATGGAAGTAGCACTTTCATCCTCATTCGCAAGGGCTTGATACGGAAGTGCAAGCGTGAATAGGGCAACAAGACAGATCGGTGTAGCTAACTTTTTTTGCATAAAAAAACTCCTTCTCAATTTGGGTTTGAGAGATTCGTATGCTGTATGTAGTTGGGGCAGGTATTTTCTATTTATTTGAATCGTTTACTAGTCCCTCCTGCTCTGTCTACCCTTGTCATATTTTAGTTAAACCGCTTTCTTTTATATGATAAGATAAAGAGAGTAAAGGAGAGGATATGGGTGATTCGACTAGATTCTATTAAAAATAGTAAGAGTCTTTCAGTGTTTCTTTCGCAGTGTCAACAGCACTCATCAAAGCATATTGGCTACATTGGAACAGAAGCAAAAGAAATCCAACAATCTCTTGAAAACGAATTCTCAGATCTAACGTTTGAGGACTCCACTCTGGGAATTTTCTTAGAGGATGAATTGATTGGTTTTCTTGGTTTTGATCTTGATAAAGACGAGCGCTCTGCGGAGGTTTGGGGACCATTCTTTAAAGATCATTGGAATGAGGAACAGGCGTTTCAACTCTGGAAAGGCTTAATCGACCACGTCCCTATGTCAATCGAAGGGTTCTCGTTTTTTATAAATGGTTCGAATAAAGACGCTGTCCATTTTGCTGAAAAGGTTGGTGTTACTTTTCAGGGAAATCACCTTATCCTTACATTAGATCGTTCATTTTACGATCCACAGAAGATCCCCTCTGAAATTGGGCCGTTCGGACATAATCATAAAGATGCCTTTACAGCTCTCCATCAAACTCACTTTCCAGAAGCTTACTTAACAGCCGACGAGATGATTGAATCCATTGATCCAACGCATCGCTTATTGCTCTATAAGCAAAACGAGAGAGTCATTGGCTATATTTATGCTGAGGTTAGTCCGCAATTTGGTGAGTCAGATATCCATTTCTTTGCGGTTGATGCCACTAGTCAAGGAAAAGGAGTTGGTACACAGTTACTACATGCAGTCATTGCATGGATCTTTTCCTTTCCTTCTATACACACTATTACTCTTTGTGTTTCTGTGGATTCAGTCGCAGCCATTCATCTATATAAACAAGCACAATTTAAAGAAACCTATACACTTTCCGCCTATGACTTACATTCATAAATAGAAAAAGCGAGCATCCCTAACAAATAGGTGCTCGCTTCTTCTGTTATTACTCTCCGACTGCAACTGATTCAAATTGCTGTTCAACCATTTCTCTGTACACATCATGCGTTTGAATCAACTCATCATGTGTACCAATTCCGGTGGCCCGTCCTTTTTCAAGTACAATTAACCGGTCCGCATGTCTAACGGTGGATAACCTGTGGGCAATGACTAATGTAGTTCTTCCTTTCATGAGTCCTTGAAGTGCTTCTTGGACCAGGCTTTCTGAAGTACTATCTAGGTGAGCGGTTGCCTCATCAAGAAGTAGGAGTTCCGGATCACGAATGATCGCACGTGCAATGGCAAGGCGTTGGCGCTGACCGCCAGATACCATAATTCCTCTCTCCCCAACCTGCGTATCATATCCATCGGGTAATCCCTCAATGAATTCACCCAAATTTGCTTGCTTAATCGCTACATCAATCTCATCATCGGTCACTCCATCAAGACCGTACGATAGATTATCACGAATGGTTCCCGCCATCATTGGACTTTCCTGTGAAACGTACGCAATCTTGCTACGCCACTCTCTTAACCCGAAATCCTGAAGCTTGTTACCTTCATACGTGATTGTACCAAGTTGAGATTGATAAAAGCGTTCAATCAATGAGAATACAGTGGTTTTACCTGCACCACTTGGGCCAACAAATGCTGTAACCTTTCCTTTTTCAACCGTGAAGGATAACTGATCAAGTATCTGTTTATCCTCCGTATAACCGAATGATACCTCTTCAAAGTTTAGACCTTCTCGTACTTTGATTGGCTCAGAGCTTTTTTGAGTGTGATCTGATTCCACTGCCTCATTCATGATATCCCGAATACGCTCTGTCGCCCCCATCGCTTTTTGCGATTGTGTAAAGAAGGTAGCCATCTGACTAAATGGAACGATGATTTGGAACATATAGAGAATGATGGCAACAAGTGATCCGGCACTTAATGTTCCTTCAGACACTCGGAAGCCACCATATCCAATTAAGAAAACAAGCATCACTAGGTTTACTGTCATCATAAGTGGAGACACAATCGCATTGATCTTCGCTTCTCTTAGCCCATACGTAAACAGCTTTGTAATTCTTGAGATTCCTTTTTCCTCTTCTTTTGGTTCAGCAAGTGATGACTTCACTAAACGGATGTCAGATAGTACTCGTCCGAGATCTCCTTGAAATTCAGCTGTTTCGTCTTGCGTTGCCTTAGATACGCGATACATTTTACGACCTAGTGGCATGAGGATAGCAAATGCAATCGGAATGATTACTAACATCATTAATGTGATCTTCCAATCGATAATTAATAGAAGAATCACAGAACCAATAATGGAGATGAGTCCTGAGAAAAACGGAATGATTTGCATCACTACAAATTCTTTCACTACGTTTGTATCATTTGTAATCCGACTCATTGTTTCTCCGGAATTACGTTTATCAAAAAACGGAATGGGCAGCTTCACTACATGCTTCCACAAATCCTCGCGCAGCTTCGCAATCATATGTTGGCCCACACGCGTCATCATATAAATGGAAAAACCCGACATGACTGCCTGAGCCAAAAATACGGCTACAAGCCCTGCTACAAGTCCCATAGATATCGTGGTAACAGATAAGATATCCACAAGCTGCATCGTTAATAGTGGAACAAGTAAGGAAAGAATCGTTTCTCCTAATCCAAGAACGATGGCACCCCCCATCAGCCAGTAGGAAGGGCGATAATTCATTAGTAGCTGCCAAAACTCTTTCCATTTAGGTCGCTGGCTTGTCGCTTGCTCTGTTTGCTTCATTTTTTTGCATCTCCTTTTGCATATCCATTAAATAGTGTTCGATCTCTTTACTTACCTGATCCATAAGAAAAGGTGGGGCATCTTTTATTTTTTCAGCATTCGTTTCAAGCTCATTCAGCATCTCCTTAGTAAATAAAGAGGAAATGGATGAAGAGAGCTCGAGTACCTTGCTTTGAGCTTGAACGCTTGTTGGGCTATCCGTTTTCACTATGTTAACCAACCCACTCAATAGCAACCAATACTGTTTTTGTGTTTCAAGTGAAAAGAGTACATCTACAAGATCTTGTGATAAGAACGTTGATAACCATTGCTTTCGCTCTTCTCCTTGTTGAAACGTGTGTATAAATGAAAGAATGACGTCTGCATCAACCTCAACTTCACTATTCACAACCTCTTCAACTGTCTCTAACGATTCAATAACCTTTTGTAAACTTTTTTGCTTCTCTACAAGTAGACGTTTTTGAAACGAAATGGTTTCAGTTAAATTCAAATCTTCATCATGTATAAAATCGGCAATTTGATCGAGCGTGTAATTTAAATACTTAAATGTAATGATCTTTTGAAAAATAAATAAATCTTCCTTCCCATACAAACGGTGCCCTTGCTCATTATATGAAGAAGGAACTAAGAGCTTTTTCTTATGGTAAAACCGTAACGTTCTTACAGTCGTTCCTGTTAACTTAGCAAACTCTCCTATTGTATAACATGTATCCATCGTAAGCTCCTCTCATCTAACTAGAGTATAGCCCTTGACGTTACGTCATGCGCAAGAAAAATCTAGAATTTACAAATTCCGATATTATAGAATGTTAAATTCTAAAAATATTGAATAAATAAATTCTCTCGTTTATACTGAATGTATCATGGAAGAAAAAGGAGATGTATGAATGAATATTCTTGATTACTCAAACCCAGTTAGAGAAAGTTATTCAGTTGAATTTAAGCACTCTCTTTTGTGGGAAGCTGCTCTTGGGATCGCTGCTATTACACACAACAAGATCAACCATTCCCTGACTGAACAAGATTTTTTCGACCCCGTTCATAAGGCCGTAATCTCTAAAGAACTTAAGGCAGAATTACATACGGTACAAACTCATAATACGTGGAAAGCATTATTACAATTGCTGCACTATCTAGATGACCATTCATTAGAAGCATTTCAATCCTTTGTCCTTTCTCTTGAAGAAAGTGAGCTTCGAAAATGTTGTCTCCCTTACTTAAATCAAGAACTAGAAGAGACTGTTAGAAAGGCTGTAAGCGGTGATTCAACTGCAATTCAAACCGTTGCAGAAGCCAATACACACATCGTATTTCTGCCAGACTATATCGTCTACCTTTGTACAACTGAAATAAATTCATTAAAGAAACACCTTGTTGCCGTGATGGAAGGATGGTTTGAGGAAATCATACGTACCAAGCAGCATTCATTACAGGACATGCTGAATCGAGATATTAAATCAAAAAAAGCTAAGCAGAATTCCTATTCTTCTTTGAATGATTTCGTTCAATATGTAACAGATGGAATGGAGTATTCTCCCGAGCCTTACGTGACAAAGGTCGTTCTCATTCCACATTTTTCATATAGACCTTGGACGATTGTTGCTGACCTTAAGGGCATTAAGGTGTTTTACTATCCAATTGCTAATGCAAGCATTAATCCTTTCGATCCACTTGTTCCAGATAAAAAGCTTGCCTTAACGTATAAAGCGTTAGGAGATGAAGCCCGCTTAAAAATGGTGAAACTCTTGTATTCTGGAGATAAGAGCTTACAGGAATTAGCCGTACTTTTGGATATGCCAAAATCGACACTTCATCATCATCTTACTCAATTACGATCAGCAAGACTTGTGTTAACCACTAAAAATAAATACAGCTTAAACAAAACAAAGCTCGCAGATATCGATCGAGGTCTCACTGATTATTTAAATGAAGGGTGGAATGAGAGTGAGTGAGGTTATACAATCGTTGCATAAAAATCGCTCGTTTTACTGGCTGATGGGGGGCAACCTCGCCTCTTTTGCCGGTGCACAAATATACATAATTGCTCTCCCACTTGTTGTTTTATCACTTACTGGGTCAGCCGTTGCTATGGGGACAGTTGCTGCCGTCGGACAAGCCACGGTTTGGTTTATGCCTGTGATCGGACCTTTTATTGATCGGTATCACAGACGAACCTTATTACTTTTAAGTGACTTAACGAGAGCCTTGATCCTTTTACTATTGAGTGTGCTTTATGTAATGGACATGCTTCATTTCATCACGTTAATCGTTGCTTCGATTGTCATCGGCTTATGCACGCAGATTTATAATACGGCACAATTTGCTGTGATTCCCTCTATTGTGAAGAAGGAAGACCTCCCGCTAGCAAACACAGTGGAGTCGAGCCTCTACCATACAACGATTTTAATTGGACCCACTCTTGGGGGACTACTTATTGCTTTTGTTCATCCTGGTATCGGATTAATGGCAAACAGCATTGGATTCTTTCTTGCCTTCCTGACATTATTCTTCATCAACGTTCCACCACCTACAAAACAATCTTCAACTCGTGGGTTCTTTCAAGACGTAAAAGAAGGCTTTCACTTTATTTATACCGAGAAGCTTCTATTATTAACAAACATCGGGAGCGCCCTCATTGGCTTTGGTGTGACATTTTCGCTCACGCTATTAGTCTTTCATCTTCAATCAACAGTTGGTTTGACTCCACTTCAAATCGGATGGATTCTCTCATTTGGAGGGGCTGCTGCCATTGCAGGTTCATTTTTATCTATTAGCATTAGAAGGATAGCTAGTCAGCGGACGATTCTTTTTTTAGGGTACTTCGGTGGAGGAGCTTCTCTAATCTGGCTGGGCTTTGCTGAGTCACTTGTCTCGTTACTGATTGCAAATGCCCTTGGAACCTTTTGTGCTGCATCGTTTAATCCTGTGGTAAAAACGATTCGGCAAAAATTAACACCATCCCATATGCTTGGTAGGGTTCAAGCGAGTAGCCGATTTATTACGATGGCTCTTCTTCCGTTAGCTGCTTTTATTGCTGGTATATTAGGTGATGCTTTAGACACACATCGCACCATTGCTATTGGAGGCATGATCGCAACTTGTTCAGTACTTATTTTCCTTCATCGAGATATGCTTAGATTACGAGCGGTACTTTAGTGAAAAAAGGCAAATGATTCGTATTGAACCATCTGCCTTTTCTTCATTCATTTATCTTGTTGTCCCGGCTTTAACCAAGAATCTCTTTCAAATTACGAATACTGATCTCTACGCTCTCGAGTGGAGGTCTTTGGCAAACATCTTGTTCGACAATGAGTCGTTTAGCACCTGCCTCTTCGACTGCTGCAACAATTCCTTTAATATCAAGTGTTCCCTCGCCCACTTCAGCAAACGTCCGGTCTGACGTATCCGCCATATCTTTAATATGAGCAAGTGGTAATCTTCCTTTGTATTTTGATGCATACTCTACGGCTGAAATACCAGCGTACTCTGCCCAGTACGTATCTAACTCTACTTGCACTAGCTCAGCGTCTGTTTGAGAGAAGATTAAATCCAGCGCGCATTCTCCATCATACTTTTCATATTCAAAATCATGATTATGATAACAAAGAGTCATGCCCGCTTCCTTGACCTTCTTCCCATAGTGATTCAACTGTTCAGCAAGCTTAACGTAGTCATCCTTACTCGTTCTACGTTCTGGGACAAGATATGGAATGACCATCGTTTCTACACCCAGCTCTTTGTGATAGGCGATGATCTCATCCGCATTATCTTCAAGAAGCTCGATACCAACGTGGCTTGAAAAAGGCTTTAGATCAAGCTCTTCTAAAAAAGCTCGCAATTCAGAGGCTTCATAACCACCAAATCCGGCAAATTCCACGCCATCATATCCGAGCTCCTTTACTTTTTTTAGTGTTCCTAGAAAATCCTCTTTTGTTTCATTTCTCAGTGTAAATAACTGCAAAGCGATTGGTAACTGTGCCATGTCCATCATCCTCTCAGAACTAGTTTACTTTCACAAACGCACGTGTTTTTGCAGATTCTAATGCGGCTAGTACCACATTCAACGATTTCATTCCTTCTTCGCCACTGATAACCGGCTCTGTCTCATTCTTAATCCCATCAAGGAACGCATCAATTACTCCACTTGAAGTCTGTCCGCCCTCTTCATTCGTTGCGATGGCCCCAACTGCGTATCGTTCAACGGTTCCATCTGTTAAACGAACCACGACCTGCTCATCTGCGTTATCTTTGATTTCAAGCACACCGTTCTCGCAGTAAACACTCGTTGTATTGTCCTCGCCTTTGTAATACGTCCAGCTGGCTGCCATTGTTCCAATCGCACCGCTTTCCATACGCAATAGGCAAGTTGCGTTGTCATCTACATCGCCTTGTTTATCGAGGGTTTCAACAAACGCAGCAACCTCTGAGACTTCCTCATCAAACAACCAGCGGATCAAATCAATTTTGTGTACACCTAAGTCACCCATCGCTCCGACAAATGCTTTGGACTTATCAAAGAACCAGCTTGTATCACCCTGTACACTCCACGCATCTGGCCCACCATGGCCAAACGTCGTTTTAAATGTCAGCGCTTTACCTAAACGACCAGACGCTAACACTTCTTTTGCCTTTACATGAGGTGGCATTAGTCGCTGATTATGTCCAATCATCAGTTGGACGTTGTTGTCAGCTGCGGCTTGAATCATCGCTTCGGCTTCTTCAAGGGACGTCGCCATTGGTTTTTCACAAAGAACGTGCGCTCCTGCTTTCGCTGCCGCAATTGATACTTTCGCATGATCCGCATTTTGTGTGCAGACACTTACTACATCAACCTCTTCATTTGCTAAAAGCTCCTCGTAGCTTGTATAGGCTTTTCCACCGTACTGTTCTACATTCGCCTCTGCTAGTTCGATTGTAAAATCACAAAAGGCTACAAATTCAACATCTTCTCTGCTTGCGTATTCTGGAATATGACGATATTTCGCAATACTCCCATTTCCAACTACAGCTACTTTTACTTTTTTCATGATTGTACCCCTTTCACCTTGGTTTAAATTCTATAGCCACCACATATCTGGTACTGGATCTTTAATTAATACTTGCTGCAGATTACTTACTGCTCGACTGAACCCTTCATCAATTGACATTAGCCCATCCTCGTGCTCGATGCTGACAGCTCCATCATATCCAACTGTGCGTAGTGCACTTATAATATCTGACCATACCTTCAGATCATGACCATAACCAACTGAGCGGAAGATCCAGGCACGATCCTGCATATTCGCATACGATTGCATATCAAGCAGTCCGTGCATATTCACATTGTCCTGGTCAATATACGTGTCTTTCGCATGGAAAAAGTGGATGGCATTACGTTTTCCAAGAATTTTAATTGCAGCTATGGGATCGATCCCTTGCCACCATAAATGACTAGGATCCACGTTTGCTCCGATTACCTCACCCACTGCATCACGGAGTTTCAACAAGGTTGCTGGGGTATGTACTAAAAACCCTCCGTGCAACTCAAGTGCAATCTTCACGTTGTGATCACTTGCAAACTTTCCTGCTTCCTTCCAATAAGGAATCAGTTTTTCTTCCCATTGCCATTTTAAAATTTCACCATGCTCGTTAGGCCATGGTGCTACCGGCCAGCTTGGTGCTTTTGCGCCTTCATACGCACCAGGTGTACCTGAGAACGTTGTCACAACCTCTACACCTAATTTATTTGCCAAACGAACGGTATCAAGGAAATCCTGATGGCACTGATCGGCAAACTCCTTATCAGGTGTAATCGGATTCCCGTGGCAGCTTAAGCTACTAATCGTCAGTCCTCTGCTCTCCACTGCGTGCTGGAAAGCCTTTAGCTTCGTTTCATCTGCTAAAAGCTCAGCAGGATTACAATGGGCATTTCCAGGGTAACCTCCTGTCCCAATTTCTACAGTTTCAAGTCCTAAGCTTTTAATATGATCAAGCATTTCCTCAAATGGTTTATCAGCAAATAATACGGCAAATACTCCTAATTTCATCGTATCTCCTCCTTAGTTTGATTCAACTGGTGCCGGTCGCTCACATTGACTTTGCATCGCATAATGTTGGTTCGTCGAGGAAGCCGTGTAGAAACCATGCATGGCTTCAAGTACGTGGTAACCCATCTCACCTGATGCTCTAGTTGGACTTCCTGTAACAACTGCACGTGCCATATCCTTTAAGCCAAGACCTCGTTCATTTTCAGTGTGTCCGTGGGTCAACGCAAGCTCAGTCCACTCGAGCTCTCCTGCTTTTTTAATATAGACCGGACCACCAAACGTGTTTGGATCTGGCACTCTGAGTGTTCCTTCTGTTCCATAGATCTCAATCCAAGGTAATGTAGCTCCCCAGACATCAAAGCTCATGATCAGTGTTCCAACAGCACCATTCTCAAAATCAATGACTCCAGTTACGTGTGTTGGCGTATTTACTGGAATGACTTCACCATTTCGCTCTGGACTTGTCGCAATTCGTTCTTTTAATGCAGACTGAGCTGAACCTGTCACTCTGCGGAATGGACCAATTAGATGAATTAATGCGGTTAAGTAATACGGCCCCATATCAAAAAGCGGACCTGCTCCTTCTTGGTAGTAGAAGTATGGGTTTGGATGCCAGCTTTCGGGTCCATGTGACATCATAAATGCTGTCGCTGCCACTGGTTTCCCAATGGAACCCTCATCAATAAACTTGCGGCAGGTCTGTAAGCCCCCACCCAAAAATGTATCTGGTGCCACACCAACCTGAAGACCTTTTTCTTTGGCAAGCTGCAGGATTTGATCAGCGTCCTGCAAAGAAATAGACAAAGGCTTCTCAAGAAACACATGCTTACCATGTTCTAATGCCTTTAGTGACACTTCGGCGTGCGCTGCTGGAATGGTTAAGTTTAAAACCATATCAATATCAGGATCTGCATAAAGCTCATCTGGCGTTAAGACTTTTTGAATATTGTAAGCTTTTGCTTTTTCTCTTGCTGCTTGTTCATTTAAATCACTAACAGCATCAATTTCAATAAACTCGTCTGAGACACAATTTTGCAAGTAAATATCACTGATTGTGCCGCAGCCAACAATTCCAATTCTAGCTTTTTGCATGAAACTCACTCTCCCTCAAAAAAGAATTAACCGCTTACAAGGTTCAAATCGATGTTTCGTGTATACGCTATCATTCTACCTGTTTTCGTTCTGAATGTATAATATTTTTATTGATTCATTGAAGGTTTCTTTTTAACTTTTGATTGCTCCCTCTGTGATACCTGCGATCACTTGCTTGCTGAATAGTAAAAAGATCACTAATAACGGTAGTGTTGCTAAGAATGTTCCATTTAAGACCATACTGTAGTCTTGCGCATACGTTCCATTTAACGTCTTTAATGCAACTTGAATGGTATGGACGCTTCGATCCTTAAGCACAACAAGCGGCCAAAGAAAATCATTCCAAACATTCATATAGGTAATTAAACCAAGAGTGGCCAGTGCCGGACGTAGGATGGGAAGAACAACCGTCCAATATAATCTGAAGTTCGAACAGCCGTCCATTCTTCCTGCATCAATTAATTCATTTGGCACAGCGGTCGAGATGTATTGTCTCATCCAAAAGACACCGAATGCATTCACCATCGCAGGAACAATTAGAGCCGTTAATGTGTTGATCCAGCCGAGCTGACTCACGATCATGTATGAGGGAATGAGACCAAGTTGAGCTGGAACCATCATCGTGGCAAGAACAAAGATAAACAAGCCATTTCGTCCTCTAAATTTCAGTTTTGCAAAAGCGAAGCCCGCTAACGAACAGAAAAACAGGACAGATAGCGTAATGAGGCTTGCTACAATAAAGGTATTGAATAATGCCTGTAAGAAATTAATATTCGTAAACACTTTCCCAGCATTTACGAAAAATTCTGTACCAGGCATGATGGCAGGTGGAAATTGACTAACCGCGGATGTATGATTCGAACCAATGACAAACATCCAATATAAAGGGAAGAGCGCACAGAGACTAAAGAAAACAAGTGCGCTGTATATCCCTATTTTACCAACACTAAATGGCTTGCTACCCACTTCTTTCATACGACTCACATCCTTAATCAGCAGATTTAATTTTGCGCGTCACAAATAGATTCAATAACGAGAACAGAACAATGATCAAGAATAACAGCCATGCAATGGCAGACGCATATCCAAACGAATTTCTGAGGAATGCTTCTTCATATAGATACAGAGTTAATGTAAGACCTTGATTCACAGCCCCTCCTCCCATGCCTGAGAAGGTCTGAGGTTCCGCAAAGATCTGCATCCCACCGATCGTTGATAGAATTACAGTAAAGATAATCATCGGTCGAATCATGGGAATGGTCACGAACAGAAATTGTTGAATTTTATTTGCTCCATCAATAGTTGCTGCTTCATAAAGATCCTTTGGAATACTTTGCAACGCAGCCAAATAAATAATGGAGTTATAACCGACCCATCGCCAGATTACCATGCTTGAAATCGCGACATGTGTTCCGAGAACAGACGCCTTCCAGTTAATCGGCTCAACACCAACAAGGGATAGAAGATAATTGATGATTCCATAATGTTGACCAAAGATCGCATCAAACACAATGGCCACTGCAACCACTGAGGTAATATTCGGAAGGAATACAGCTAGTCTGAAAAAATGTCGACCTTTGAGTAACGCCTGATTTAATACAAATGCCAGCACAAGTGCGAGTGTCAGCTGTGGAATGGTCGACATGACCCAGATACTCATGGTGTTCCCAAGAGCTTTCCAAAACAGCGGATCAGTGAGCAGCCATTGATAATTTGTTAACCCTACAAATTCTTTTGTGCCAAGAATGTCCCATTTATGAAACGAGATATAAGCCGTAAATAAAATTGGAAACACGCCAAAGACTGCAAACAATAGAAAAAAAGGTGAGATGTATAAATAAGCCGAGATATGATCCTTTTTACTTTGAGTTGATAGCTTCTTAGGTTTCTTTACAGAACTCTCCTTCATCACTTGCCCCCTTACTTTATATGAGGATGCCGCCTTTGTGCGGCACCCTATAAAGGTTGTGGTTACCTACCAATCTCTCGTTCTAAGCTTTTCATTGCTGCATCCCAACTTGATTCTGGAGTATCTTGACCATCCTGAACCCTCGTCACAGCATCTCCAAGAATCTTCTCAATTTGAATGGATTCTGGCCCTTCAAGGATTGGAGTTACCCGCTCTGCCGCTTCAGAATAAATCTTGCCTACTGGTGCATCATTAAAGTACTCACTCGTGTAATTTACTAGTTCCTCAGAGTCATAGACAGAAGGCGTAGATGGGAAGTTTCCAAGCTCTCTAAAGACTGTTAATTGTTGCTCTGGAGCCAAGACCCATTCAATTAAATCGTACGCTTCTTGTGGATGCTTCGATTCCTTTGGTACTGTCAGAAACGATCCACCCATATTCCCGGATCCTTCAGGAATTTGTGTAATATCCCAAAGCCCAGCTGCATCTGGTGCACTTTCTTGAATTTGTGTCATTCGCCAAGCCGGAGCGACAACCGTAGCAAAGTCCCCATTTACAAGTCCCGCGGACCATTCCGTGCTTCCATCTTCCATATTTGTTGTTAGACCCTTCTCGATCATTTCCATTGCATAGTCATATGCCCGCGTAATTGCTGGATTATCTTGAACAATGATGTTTCCATCCGCATCAAAGTACTTCGCGTCCCCTTGCCCTTCCATCACTGCATACATGTTTCCTGGATTCGGCAGAAACGCTTTGCCCGTTTTTTCTTTTACTAGTTCACCCGCCGCAATAAAATCATCCCAGGTTTGTAATTGCTCAGCTACTTCCTCTCTGTCAGTTGGGAGACCCGCTTCTTCAAATAAATCAACTCGATAAGCAAGTGCTTGAGGACCAATATCTGTCGGAATTCCTAGCAGATATTCTCCATCTATAGATAACGCCTGCTGCCATTTCCAATCTAAATAATCCCCTTCAGCCTCTGCTCCGCCATAGTCAAAGAGATTATGAAAATGATCTGGATTTGCCTTCATTTTATCGATTCCTTTTACTTCAATTGCTGAAATATCCGGTGCTCCGCTCCCTGCTGCAAGTGCTGTTGTTAAGTTTGTATGCACGTCGTTGAAATCAGCAACTTGGATGTTTACCTTGATGTCGTGTTCCTCAGCATATTGCTCAATCAAGCTTTCAAAGCCCATTGACTTCCACAACCAAATGGTTAATTCAACTTGTCCATCCTCTACCTTCTCTTCTCCCCCACCGCAGGCTGACATCATGAATACAGAAGCTGCACACGCTGAACCTATCATCCACTTACGCCACACTCTATCCATCTTGTTATCCCCCTTCAATAAAGTAAGCGCTTACATATTTTTAGTTTACGCTCAGAAGCTTAAAATATGATTACGTTCTACTTTTTAATTAGTGGGAAAAATTTGCGAGGATAAAACCGTGTTCTCCGCGAGCGATTATAGTAATTCAGAGTGTAAACAAAAAATTACTGTGATAAATAAAAGACTAACACTCCCATTAAAGAGAGACGTTAGCCTTCTACTATTCCTATTCACTTTGTTCTATCATCATATCTTTTCGCAGATTAAGAGGAACCGATGCTGCGCCACATCAATATACCCTTCTTTCTTCATGCGAAGATAGATTTGATACAGGTCATCCTCATAGTCTTCTTGCTTCCATCCTTCAAGCTGCCAGGGGATTGCCTTTAAATAGTAAAGAAGAGCCCCAAGATCATAAAAGCGTTGAGTTGGATATTCTTCTTTAGCCGTTACTACGCGGAAACCAGCTGCCTTTAACTCGGTCTCAGCTTTCTTCAGGTTCCACCCTTCATATGACACAGGCACATTAAACCATTCATTAATCTCCCGACAGTCGTCTCCTCCCACTTGCTGAGTAATAAAGGTTCCGCCTGATTTTAGAATACGATGCACTTCGTTTGCATCAAACGAATCATGCCTATTCATAATGAAATCAAATTCTTCATTCTCTAAAGGGAGGTCATGATCTTCTTCAAATGGAAGGACTGTTACCCCTAAAGGCTCTAATCTGCGCTTCGCTACACTAACATTTGGTTGATAGCCTTCGGTTGCTTTTATACGTGGTGGGTAAGGTCTTAGATAACTAAGTAATTCTCCTCCACCTGTGCCCATATCAAGCATGCCAGTGGCTGTAGCCATATAACTCTTCACAATACTCCCGTATGACCACGTAAGAGGAGAGGTCGCAATACGTCCCGTTTCGGACACGTAGGAAAAGTCCCAGCCTTCAAATGCTTCATCCATTGCCTTTAATTGATTAAGAAAATCCTGCTCCATTTGTATCCTCCTCTAATGCTTGTAAAAATCGTTCCATTTCCTTTTGTCCTGAAAGAACATAGACCTTGTGCTTGTCAGAGCCTTCTTCAAACTGTTTTAACTTAACCTTCATCTTCTTTTGTCTAGGATAATAGGTTTTAATAATAAACCAGATGAACCCTGGATCTATTTTCTCCTTACAGCCCTCTGTAAGGTCTGGCCTAGACCTTCCGTGAAACATAATCCTTCTCTTTACGACATGATACAAGCAACGCCAAAGAGGACAGTCGATAAACACGATTGTATCTGCTTTGCTTAAACGCACATTAAAAGTCGCATTGTAATTACCTTCTATAATCCATTGATTTGTTTGTGCTAACACTCTCTGCTTCTCAATAAAAATATCCTTGTCTTCCTCTATCCAGCCCGGCTTCCAGAACAGTGTGTCCAGATGATGTACTGGTAAACGAGTTACATGTGATAGCTTTCTTGCAAATGTCGATTTCCCCGCCCCAGCTGAAGAACCAACAACCATAATTTTGTTCACGGTGTCCATTCCCCTTTTACCATTACTTTTTCCTGTTACTATCTATTAAATCTGAAAAAGATAGGTAAAACAAGTTAAATCTGCATAAATCCCGTGATAAAATCAGTAAATTGTAAATTGACTTACAAATCAGCCGGTGATAAAGTGGTACGTATAAATTAACATTTTATCGGCTTCTAATAATCTATTTATACGAATAGGTTATAATGTTTCACTCTTTTGAAAGCGTTTACTTAAATGAGATTAGAAAGGAGATGTTCAGATGATTGGTCAAAGTAAAAGATGGTTACTGCTCTTAGGTTTCTCTCTCATTCTATTAACTGCTTGCAATCGTACCGAGCTCACAACCAGCGATGGTCGAATTCAACTTAATTATTGGGTTTTATTTGGTGGAGGAGACTTAAGTTATATGCAAGATATCGTTACATCGTTTAATGAATCTCAGGACGATATTTATGTAAATATCATTCTACAGGATTTTGACGACTACTACACAAAGCTTGTTACAAGTGTTGCGGCGAACCGTGGACCTGATGTTGCCGTATCACATGCCGCAGTTTTGCCTGAGCTTGTTAATCAAGGCTTAACCGTGCCACTGAATGATCTCTCCCAGGAGGTAGGGCTAGACTTTAATGATTTTTATGAGAATCTTCAGGATGCGATGGAGGTTGATGGAAGCTATCATGCCGTGCCTATTGATTCTCATCCATTCATCCTCTATATCAATACTGATCTTGCAGAAGAAGCGGGTCTTTTAGATGATGCAGGGCAGCCGATTATTGAAGAAACACCTGAGGGATTCCTGAACTTTTTCCAGGAGGCTAAAGAGGCATTACCTGACAAAACGGGTATCGCCATTCCAACTGGTGGACTCGATGTTTATCGTTGGTGGTGGATGACCTATTTTCAAATGGGTGGTACACCGATTTTCTCTGATGATTTAACCAATCCTGAGATTACGCTAGATGAGGAGATTGCCGTAGAAGCTGCCGACTATCTCTTACAATTTTTTGGTGACGTGATTCCAATGCATCTGAGCGATCCCTATGAAAACTTTCAATCTGGTAATGCCTTTAGCTTAATGACAGGGGTATGGGGCACTGGTATCTGGGAAGCTGCTGATTTGCCTTTTACAGCCATTCCATTTCCACAGCTTTTTGATGTTGATGCAGCACAGGGTGGTTCGCATACACTCATCATGCCAATACACTCTGAAACGACAGATGAGCGACAGCTGGCGAAAATGCAATTCATTCAATTCGTAAGTGATAGTGGACTCGATTGGGCTAAGGCTGGTCATATTCCGTCCAAGCCCGAGATTGTAGAGTCGCAGGAATATCAGGATATGCCGTATCGCTCTGATTACGCATCCATTTCTGCTGATGTTGTGTACACCGATCAAACGATCTATCAAAGTTCGGCTGAAACAGATATGACGCGAAGCTTAGATGAAATTATGGCAGGTAGACTTACGCCAGAAGAAGGCATCCAAAAGATGATTAATGATCTAGAGATTACGATTCGATAAAACACGTACGCATAAGGAGGTGTGCCCTTTGAACAAGAAATCATGGAAAAATGAGTTACGTCCGCTCCCCTTTATTCTTCCTTTCTTTATCGTCTATGTGGCCTTTACAGTCTTCCCTATTTTTAAAGGGATGCAGATGAGTTTCTTTAATTGGACACTCATCGAGCAACAAGATTTTATTGGACTCACACATTATCAAAACGTATTAACGGATCCGAACTTCTGGCAAGCATTCGGAAATACAACCCTGTTTGTTGTTTTATCTACACCAACGATGGTGATCTTAGCCTTGTTTCTAGCTTTACTTGCAAATTTAAATACACGGTTTCGTACGTTAATTCGCGGAGCCTTTTTTATCCCTAGTATTCTCTCAGTCTCTGTTATTTCGTATGTGGCCATCTTCATGCTCCAGCCTTATACAGGGGTGGTTAATAACTTAATTCAAGCATTTGGAATCAATCAGGAGCCCTTTTGGCTTGCAGAGCCCTCTCTTGCTTGGGTCAGTATTATTGGGGTGACATTATGGTGGACAGTTGGGTTCAATATGATCCTATTCTTAACATCCCTGCAGAACATTCCGGATGATCTATATGAAGCAGCTGAAGTGGATGGCGCTACTCGAATGATGATGTTTTGGAAAATTACGTTACCACAGCTACTTCCGATTACTCGAGTGATTTTACTTCTTCAGGTACTGGCATCCTTTAAGGTGTTCGGTCAAATCCTTTTGATTACTGGGGGTGGACCTGGTACGTCAACACGTCCAATTATTCTGTATATCTATGAAATGGGCTTTGAGAGATATGACCTTGGCTATGCGGCTGCCATGTCGTACCTGCTGTTTGTTGTCCTACTCCTTCTCTCATTAGTTCAACTACGTCTGGGTGGCAAAGGAGGTCGAATGATATGAGTACTCAGCAACAGTCGGCATTATCTCAAAAAAGAGACCCACTCCGGATTCCAAAGGTCATACTGGCCTTGTTCATGACGTTTTTGTTTTTGTTTCCAATCTTTTGGATGATTTTTGTCTCATTAAAACCTGAGAGTCAGCCTGCTGCCTCTCCGATTGGGTGGTTCCTCCCTCCCTACACCTTTGTGAATTATATTGATGTGATCGGTGGTAGCGATATTTTCTTATGGATTTGGAACAGCTTTTTTGTTGGGATCGTGACTACGGTGTTAACCCTGGTTCTTACTTCACTCGCTGCATTTGCACTATCCAAGATGAAATTCCGTTATCGTCGAGCGCTCTTTGTGTTCTTTATTGCGGGGTTAATGGTTCCTGGTGAGGCGATGATCATTCCTCTCTATGAGATTATTGGGGCCATGAATTTATTGGATACGTATAGCGGGTTAATTCTTCCAATGATTGCAGCGCCGCTTGGAGTGATTATTCTGAAGAGCTTCTTTGATGGCGTACCAAATGAAGTCATTGAAAGTGCCCAGATTGATGGTTGTTCAGACATTCGTCTGTTTTGGAATATCGTACTACCGCTTGCCAAGCCGGCGCTTGCTGCGATTGGGATTCTAACCTTTATTGGTTCATGGAATAACTTCCTATGGCCTTACTTAGCGATCATCTCTGAATCTCTTTATACACTTCCAGTAGGGATTCCGATGTTTAACTCGAACTATTCAGAGAGTTACATTCTTCCAATGACGGTGAATGCACTTGCATCCATCCCAGTCATCATCGCTTTCTTGCTCTTTGAGAAGCAAATTGTGAAAGGAATCAGTTTTACCGGAATAAAAGGGTAACTCATTAAAAGGGAGTGAGTTCATTGAACATGATTCGTACGGAATATCCAAGACCGCATTTCAAACGGCCAACGTGGACGAATTTAAATGGAGAATGGTTATTTGAATACGACGATCAAGATGTTGGGATTACTGAGAAATGGTACAAGGAGCATTCATTTTCTAAAACCATTCATGTACCCTTTGCCTACCAGGCTGCGTTAAGCGGGATTCATGATCAAACGTTTCATGATCGAGTCTGGTATAAGCGCCAATTCCGTTTACAAAAAGAGAATGGCTCTCTCTACCTTCTTCATTTTGGAGCGGTTGATTACGAGGCTATGATTTGGATCAATGGTGAATTAGCTGGGACTCATCAAGGTGGTCACACATCTTTTCAACTGGATGTGACCTCACTTATCCATTCTGGAGAAAATGAATTAGTTGTTCAGGCAGTAGACTCTTCTACAGACCTGGACCAACCACGTGGCAAGCAGTACTGGAAGGAAGAGTCAGAGAGCATCTTCTACACAAGAACAACAGGCATTTGGCAAACCGTTTGGCTAGAAAAAGTGAATCAAAGCCACCTATCTCATGTGTCGTTCACACCTGATATTGATGAAAAGCAAATAAAGCTAGACTATCACATTCTTGGAGTAGCCTCGAACCTGGAGCTTGAGGTCTCCATTTCTTTTAATGGTACACCCGTCGTGAATGATCGAATCTCTGTTCTTGGTGAAAAGGGCCAACGACAATACTCGATTGTTCATCCTGCAACGCAGCATGAAGAGTGGTTATGGAGCCCGGAGAATCCCTCTCTCTTTGATGTAACCTTTAAGCTACGCATTGGCACCCAGGTTGTTGATGAAATACAGAGTTATTTTGGAATGAGAAAGGTCTCCGTCTCAAATGGTGAAGTTTATTTAAACAACAAACCTTACTATATGAAGCTTGTTTTAGATCAAGGCTACTTTCCAGACGGTGTTCTAACAGCACCATCAGAAGAGAGCTTTATTCAAGACATCAAGCTGACAAAGCAATTAGGTTTTAACGGAGCAAGAAAGCATCAAAAGGTCGAGGATCCGCTCTATTATTATTGGGCTGACAGGCTTGGACTTCTTGTATGGGGTGAGATGGCAAACAGCTATATCTATAGCGAACGTGCGGTGGAGCGTTTAACTAAAGAATGGCTTGATGTAATTAAGCGTGATTACAATCATCCTTGCATCGTCGCCTGGGTTCCTTTAAATGAGAGCTGGGGTGTGCCCGATCTGTTAACAAGTGCCAAGCAGCGTCATCACAGTATAGCTATGTATCATTTGACTAAGTCGATTGATCAAACACGATTCGTTATGTCAAATGATGGGTGGGAGCACACACAATCAGATCTTTGCACCATTCACGACTATGAAGCTTCAAAAGCCATCCTTAAGGAGAGATATCAGACACTTGATGGTGTTCTTAGCTTTCTACCTTCTGGAAAAAAGCTCTACGCGTCAGGTTATCAATATTCAGGTGAGCCAATTCTAATCACAGAGTTTGGGAGGAATCTCCTTTAAACAAAGTAATTGGGATGGCTGGGGCTATTCTCATGCAACAAACGAGGAAGAGTTTCTCAAAGGGTACGCGGCTGTCATCGAAGCGTTATACGAATCTCCACTCATCAAAGGCTTTTGCTATACACAGCTTACAGACGTTGAACAAGAAATCAATGGGCTCCTCACCTATGATCGAGAACCTAAGGCAGCCATTGAAAAGATTCGCGCAATTACAGTAGGGAAAGATAGAGTCTGAACCATCCTTAAAATTAAACAAAAATGGCGAGTGATTCATCAATCGAATCACTCGCCATTTTTTTAGAAAGCATGTCTTTCACATCTCTTCCAGCAAAATAAGTGCACGCACCTCACTAAGCGGACAGCATGGGGGCCGACTCCTACGGGAGAAGAGGGCAGAGGTGAAATGAACCTGGCGTAGCCGGTTTAGTTCAGCGCCCGCCCATGGAAAGCGTGCCCCCATCACGGTAGCGATTGCCGAAGCTCCTACCCCACACACATCTTTTCCTGCAAAATGAATAGACGCACTGTACACAGCGGACGGGGTGGGTGGCCGACTCCTATGGGAGAAAAGGGCAGAGGTGAAATGAACCTGGCGTAGCCGGTTTAGTTCAACGCCCGCCCTAGGAAAGCGTGCCCCCATCACGGTAGCGATTGCCGAAGCTCCAATCTCTCCCAGAGCATTTTTTAATTAGACGAATCGTCAATAACCTGCTCCGCCCATTCCGTTAACACCGTTCTCGCTTCATCAGTCGCATACGCTTTGTTTTTATCATCATTCAGCTCTGCTTTAAATGCTTCCATACCTCTTATAATCTGTTTCTTTGATCCGCTCTCTGCATGAATTTTCGCCCGATCAATTTCTTTAAATAGCGTCTTGGACAATGGCTCCGTCACATCTCCTGCATCCACAAAAGCCATTAAAGAAGACTCTAGCTCCGAAAGTGGATCCACCTGCTGCTCTGCCTCTGACACAGGTACATACTCCCAGTCCATATCTGATGCATAATAGAAGCTAGGATAAGAAGGTTGATTGTAGGTTACATTCTGCCATGCAATCCCGGTCCGATACTGTGTATCGTGCATCAGAGTATACAACTTATGCTCAGTCACTTCTGTACTTGTATAGATTCGAATAGCTGAGCTATCTGTGGTGCGAACGAGTAACTCCTCTCTGAAATCACCAAAGATATCTGCTACAAGAGAAGGTGTCCCTTTTGTATAGTTGTTTGTGCGAGTTCCTTCTGCGGTTAGGAGTCTCCCTCTCTGCCAATCATCAATCGTTGGTGTCTGGTCAATCGACCCATTCACAATTTGAGTGGTAAGATCAGCAGACCATTTAATGTTAAAATTTGTGCCCGGTATTCTGTCGCTCAGCTTTTCCCCGTCAGCTGTCCACAAACCAACAGCCCACGTCTCAAGTCCTCTGGTGTTTGGATTCACATCTCCTACCATGCCTCGACCGGTATCTCTACCCGTATAGCCACCATAAATGACATCACCCGATTCAGCATCGCGCAATGCGTACCCGTAAGGAGCCCACTGGCCACCCTCAAACACCATAAAGCTTTCAAGACCTGGTCGATCTGGATTCACATCGGCTACATGGAGCGCATCTCCGTGTCCAAGTCTTGCTTCTGACCCTGGATTTCCACTTCCAGGAGGAAGAATATCAAACGAGCTGTAGAGAAGAGACCCATCATGATCAATGGTTGCTCCTCCATAAATGATCTCGTGTTTTCCATCCCCATCAACATCCGCAACACTTAACGAATGTGCCCCTTGTGTGGTAATTGTTCCAAATTCCTCATCCGTTCCATCTCTTCCGTGTGGTCCATCATTAAATGGATTTGACATTGGTGTCCAGCCACTGTCTACATACCATTTTTCTTCTATATTCTTACCATTCCAATCGTATGAAACAAGTGTTGTTCGCGTATAGTATCCTCTTGCAAACACAGCCGATGGTTTCTCTCCATCTAAATAAGCAACCCCCGCAAGAAACCGATCCACACGGTTTCCTGGCTCAATACGAGCCATCGCGTAATCTCCCCACATCAAGCCATCATCAGTTCTGCCTGGTTTGTAGTGAATGGTTTCTAACTCTTTACCTGACTCCCCTTCAAACACAGTTAAGTACTCAGGCCCATCAACTATAAAGCCTTCAAAATCACGTAGGTCATTTCGGCTGCTACGCGAGGGTGCATATTCATCTATAAAATGATCGACTAACGCTTCTGCGTCTTCCTTTGAAAGAGGATACTCGTATTCCGGCTCAATTCCAAAGCTCTCTTCAAGCGTCTCTGGCCAATTACCTGCAACAACCTCCTCATGCTCGTGCCATCCCATAAACATCTCAACCAAATGCTCGTAGTAGTCATCTGAACTCATTCGGTAATCATCTTCATGACTAAACCCTTCAGTCAGATCCTCTTCCGGCATCGTAATGTATTCTTCTGACTCTACCGAACCATCATCAGAGTACTTAATGATTTTTGTACCAGGAGCTGTCTTAAACATCATTTCAGCCTTGCCATCACCGTCAAAATCATATACCAGAAACTGCGTATAATGCGCACCAGATCGTACATTTACGCCTAAATCAATGCGATAAAGCAAGTCCCCATTAAAGGTATACGTATCAATATATGTGTTTCCTGTATAACCTTTTTGAGAAACATCCTTTGAATTAGATGGGTCCCATTTCACGATGAATTCGTATTGACCATCCCCATCTACATCACCGACACTCATATCATTCGCATGATATGTATAATTCTCACCAGCTGGTGTTACACCATCTTCAGGCTTTTGAAGAGGCAGATCATAATATCCATCAGCCCATGGACTGACGGGTTCACTTTCATCCATTTCAACGCCTGCTTCTACAGCTTTCACGGTATACCCAGATCCCTCCGTACCGCTTGCATCAAGATAGTTTGTGCTGTCCGTTACTTCAGCAATCTTACTTCCATCACGATACACATGAAAGTCTACTCCGGTTAGCCCCGTAACTGAATGTCCTGTCGCTTCTTCCTTTAGTAAACGCCAGCTAAGAAATACGCCTTCAGACGTCGCAACAGCAACAACTCCTCGATCTAATTCTTCAAGCTGTGGATTAAATTCTTTTTTTATACTTGATCGTACAGTATTTGAAGTCTCTTGTTCCGTTCCATTGATGACTGGAGCCACTTTAAAATAATGAGGAATATGAGTCGATCGTTCGTAGGTGTAAGTAGTATCAGTTACATTATCAAGTAAGCGGTACTCCATGTTTTCGGTGTCTTTATCGGCCCAGTATACATTATACGACTGTGCACCCTCTTCTTTTTCCCAAGACAATGTGACCCCAGTATCTGTCACTTCTGTTACGGATAATTCGTGCATCGTTTCTTCCCCTAACGCTTCTTGTACGGATATGTTTCCACATGCCAATACCCCAACCATAAGTCCGACTAAAACCTTCTTACTACGCCTTTTTTTCGACATAGAACTCCTCCTTATGTAATTGTTTAAAGCGCTTTCATTATACATGATTTTTCATATCAAAAGTGGGTTACATCAGATATACTGAAATTTTCCCAACCTCTCAGGTGTAAATGTCACGTGTTTCAAATTAGTTGAAAGCGGTTATATAGAGTACAAATAAATGATTCACGTGGAAAGGGAGAGTAGAATGTTTATTCAAGCAAAAACCTTAGAAAGCTTTTCTATGAATGCTACTGACGGCGAGCTAGGTTCAATCGCTGATCTCTACTTTGAATCCAATACATTCACCCTTCGTTATTTTGTTGGAGATACGCGTACTTGGTTTTTTGGTGGAAAAGTTTTACTAAGTCCTGAATCCGTTACCTCCATTGAACAGGAAAAGGAACGAATTGATGTTAACTTAACGAAAGAACAAATTAAAGATAGTCCTAAGCCTTCTGCACATGAACCCGTTTCACGTCAATATGAAGCTGAACTTCGTGATCACTATGGATGGCGCCATTATTGGGGAGCCCCAATCGGTGGAGCAAGCGCTGGTATGGGGTCACCAGGATCTTACCCTGCTGCACCTGGCATGATGATACCGCACCCAATTGCCAATCCCAATCTTAATCGTACGGAAGACGAGCAAGATGCGATGACCCAGCAAACAGAACAGAATACACTGCAAAGTATTAATGATCTGCGTGGATATAAGATTCACGTCAAAAACGGTGAGGTCGGAAAAGCATTGGACTTTATGTTAAATGAACATGACTGGACAATTAACTACATCATTGTTGATGTTGGTGGAACGTTCACACGAGAACCGGTACCACTCGCTGCTGAATGGATCACGGATATTTCATGGCAGGATAAAACCATTACAGTAAGTGTTGACAAAGAATTAATCGAAAGTGCACCAGATTATGAAATCCACGAGCCATTTACACGTGAAGATGAGACCAGGTTGTATGCTCATTATGATCGCTCCCCTTACTGGGAAGGGATCGAAAAATAATAATAAGAAAGCCGCCTGAAAGTTAATCAGGCGGCTTTCTTTATTCTTGATTAGATGATTCCTGTTTCTCACGCTTCTCTATATCTTCTTTTAACTGATCTTTAACACTCGTTTCTGTCATCGGTACACCTGAATGATAGGCGGCTCGACTGATCAAATGTCCAGCAACTGGTGCAGTTAAGAATACAAAGAAAATCCCAAGTAACAAACGAACACTTACATAATTATCTACCGTCCAAAAATAAACAAACGTTCCGACAAGCGTACATAAAACTCCGAGCGTTGCACTTTTGGTTCCCGCATGCGAACGGGTATAGACATCTGGCAACCGAATTAATCCATATGCACTAATGACGTTCATTAATGTACCTAAAAGGATAAGAATTGCTGCAATCACTTCACCGATCACGCTTACGTTCAATGACAACACCCCTCTCTAGAAATTTAGAAAAGGCAACTGTTGTAATGAAGGACAAGATTCCAAGAAGTAAGATAACTTCTAGAAAGGCTCTTGTCTGTAGCGTAATTGAAATGACAGCAATAGCAGAGATCAAGTTGATACCAATCGTATCAAGAGCGATCACTCGATCAGGCATTGACGGTCCTTTAATTACTCGATAAAGACCAATTAAGATCGAAATAGATAAAAAAATCAATGCAATGTAGCCAACAATTTCTAGCATTAACGAGTCACCTCCATAATCGCTCGCTCAAACGAACCCTTTGCTTTCAAGACCGTTTCCATCGATTCTGGAATATCCATCGCATGTATATAAAACGTATGATTCTCATCATCAATTTCAAGTACGACTGATCCTGGTGTTAGCGTCAATAAAAGGGCTAGAAATGTCATCTCCCAGTCCCCTCTTAGTTCGGTTTCAAAGCTAAAGATACCCGGAGTGATATTGATTTTTGGTCGTAATATTTGTTTGATCATTAAGATACTAGAAAGAATCAATTCCTTAATAAATAGGAAAATTAAATGTCCAATTGATACAATTTTCCTAAGATAAAACGGATCCGGGAAAAATCGTCTCATGACATAAATTAAACTCAGACCAACTAGAAAACCTGCAATAAAGGTTGTAAACCGAAATTCATCCTCGTCCTGCAAAAACACCCATAAGAACGCAATAAGAATATTTAATAGTAGTTGAATTGGCACGCTTGATCACCTTCTTCCAAAAAAAGTCTCATGATTACTCGTTATATAGTACTGCGTCAATGTAGATTGATGGATCCAACATCGTTTCTGCAGCCTGAGTAACGTATCCAGATATGCCTTCCACTCCTAATCCTAATCCCAGACTAACAAATGCTAAGAAGACACATGGAACAATGATACCCTTTTTTAAAGGGATCACGTCTTCCTCACTCATTACAGTCTCTCCCCAGAAGGATTGCTTGAATATTTTGAGTAAAGAGTAAAGCACTAAAATACTCGTACCAAGGGCTAACGCTGCAAGAAGATATGAACCAGCTGAAATGGCCCCTTGTACCACTAATACTTTACCAATAAATCCGCTCAATGGTGGAATCCCTGCAAGAGCAAGTACAACGATAAAGAATGTCCAACCCAGAATAGGGTAATGCCTGATCATACCCCCGAGGTTCTTAATGGAGGTGGTTCCCGTTAACATAATAATCGTTCCGCCCAGTAAGAAAAGGAGAGCTTTAGCTACCATATCATGCACAAGATAATAGATCGCTCCTTCTATGGAAGGACCATTAAATATAGCGAGTCCTGCAATGATAAAGCCCACGGCGACGACCACATTGTACGAAATAATTTGTTTAATATCCTGATAGGCAATCGCACCAATCGCTCCTAGGATCATTGTAATACCAGCCATGACTCCTAGAATCATATGTGTAACCTCAGGTTCGTGTGGAAAAATGATCGTAAAGGTACGGAAGAGTGCATAAATCCCTACTTTTGTCAGCAACGCACCAAACAATGCTGCAACCGCAGTCTTAGGAGCACCGTATGAACCAGGTAGCCAGAAGAAGAGAAAGAGACCTGATTTTAGTCCAAACACGATAATGAACATCACAGCGACTGTGGTAAGAATTCCGCCCTGTTCAACTAGAGCGACACGCTCAGCCAGCTGAGCAATGTTTAATGTTCCAAGTGTTCCGTAAAGATACCCCATGGAAATCAGGAACAATGCAGAAGATACCACGTTAATGAGTACATACTTGATCGATTCACGTAGCTGCCTCTTCCTTCCGCCTAATGCAATTAAGACATATGAAGCGAGTAGCATCACTTCAAAACAAACGAATAAGTTAAAAATGTCTCCTGTTAGAAAAGAACCAATAACACCGGCAATTAAGAACTGAACAAATGCATAAAAGTAAAATCGCTCATCCTCGGACCCAATGGTTGCAAATGCATAAAACAAAACGGCTATTGCGACAACCGCTGTTGTACAAACGAGAAGCAAAGAAAACATATCAGCGACAAATACAATTCCAAACGGTGGTTCCCATCCACCTATCGCAATCGTCACGATACCATTCGCTGAAACTTCATTCATTAAAATACCTGTAATCACCAAAACAGCTAAAATAGAAAGAATACTTAAGCCTTTATGAAGCTTAATCTGATTTCGACATATCACCATAATCAGTCCCGCAACGACGGGAATCATCATTGGGAATATAACAAGATTATTCATCTTTATTCCCCCTCAAATAGAAAAGATTCTCTGTACCCAGCTCTTCATATCCTCTATATGCAAGCACAAGGAAGAAGGCAGTTACACCGAAGTTAATAACAATAGCTGTGAGGATAAGAGCCTGAGGAAGCGAGTCAACAAAGACTTCGTTTCCCTGGTCAAGTAGCGGCGCTGCTCCTTCCTTTAATCCGCCCATTGTAATAAGCAGCAGATGCGCTCCATGAGAAAGCAAAGCTGTTCCTAATATAATCCGTACAATGGTACGTGACAGAATCATATACGTACCGGCCGTGAATAATAAACCAACTAGAAATGCCATAAGTGTTTCCATCAATCAACATCCTCACTTATGCTCAAAATAATAGTCATCGCTGTTCCGATAACAGCGAGTGAAACCCCAATTTCAAAAATGGTCACCGTTGTCAGCTCTGTCTTGCCGAACACCGGTAGATCAAAGTAAGCAAACTCTTGATTCAAAAACGGTTCTCCGTAAAAAAGGGCACTACCTCCCGCTAAGACTGCAATGAGAACACCAGCCCCAGCCATAACAGGGTATTTAATCGGAATCCCCTTTTCCACCGTTTCAATATCGAAAGCTAAATAAAGCAATACCAAAGCCGATGCGAGCACAAGTCCGCCAATAAATCCTCCGCCTGGTTCATGGTGACCTGCCAGGAACAGATAAACACCAAACGTAAGGATAATAAAGGTTGCTATCTTACTGACGGTCTGCAAAATAATATCATTTACCTTCATGCTTATCGATTCCCTCCTTGTCCTTTAGTTTAATTAATGTAAAGACCCCAAGTCCTGCTGTGCATAACACGAGAAGCTCAAGCATCGTGTCAAACGCACGGAAATCAGCCAGAATGGCATTAACGATGTTTCGTCCACCTGCAAGATTGTAGGAATCCTCGAAATAGCTAGAAATACTATCAAACCATTTGTTCCCCTGTATTGATAGCATTAGAAGGGTTACAACAGCTCCAATTCCTACTGACACAACAAGATTTATGATTTTCGATCCTTTTGGAACCTTCTCTTCCTTCCACTCCGGTAAGAAATAGAAGCATAACAAGAACAAAGCGGCTGAAACCGTCTCAATCACCAGCTGCGTCAAGGCCAGGTCAGGCGCGCGGAAAATAACAAAGAAGATCGCAACCATGTATCCAATCACACCATTTAAGATAATGGCAGTCATCCGGGATTTGGCAAAGATAATACATACCGCAGCCACTGCAATAATCGCAATTAAGATTAGCTCATAAATGTTTACTGGAGCATCATTTGATCGGTCAAAGACAAAGCCACCTGTTTGCCCTAACGCGAAGAGGACAACAAGAATGATAAAACCAAAAATGTAGAGAAGATAATGACGTAAATAACCTGTCATATATAAGCTTGTAAGCTTTTCTGACCCTTTTTCAGAACCAGATAAAATAAACTGATAGACCGTATTAAACGACCATTCTCTTGGGAATAATCGGTAGATCCCCTGCCATTTACGTAGGAATACAAAGAGAAGAGCTCCAAGAATGACAACAGCTATAGTCATCCATAATTCTGGTTCAGGTCCATGCCATGCTTTGATTTCTGAGTAGTAGATCGCATCCTCAACAGGTAATACCGCCGTTACTCCAGGAATAAGAATGTGGTCGGCAATAAACTGAGGAAAGAAGAACATAACAACCACTAAGGAGACTAAGATCCCAGGAGGAATCAGCATACCAAGCGGCGCCTCATGTGCGCTTTTCTCAAGTTTCTCTGGTTTGTAGTTTCCGGTAAACGTTCGGAAGACAAGAATCATACAATAAACAAACGTTAAGACACTAGCGACCCAAGCAATGATCGGGAACATCAAGCCCATTGTTTCCATATTAAAAATACCAAGCTCTGATGCTTTTAATACGGATGAGAAAAACATCTCTTTACTAAGGAAGCCGTTAAATGGCGGCAGTCCTGCCATCGCAAAGCTACCAATAGCCGCAAACGTAAATGTTATCGGCATAATCGTCATTAATCCACCTAGTTTACGAATATCACGTGTGCCTGTTTCGTGGTCGACAATTCCAACAACCATAAAAAGGGCTCCCTTAAACGTTGAATGGTTCATTAAATGAAAGAGCGCAGCAAGAACAGCGAGTGAAGAATATTCAAAGGCTTTGGAATCAGGGGCAAAATAGAGAGCCGCTGAACCCATACCGAGCATACTCATAATCATGCCAAGCTGACTGATCGTTGAATAAGCGAGTAATGCTTTTAAGTCCGTTTGTCTAACTGCTGTAAACGAACCCCAGAATAAGGTAATGAGACCGACCATGCTTACAACCCAAAACCATGTCGCTTCCCCACCAAACACGGGTGTGAATCTGGCAACCAAATAAATACCTGCCTTAACCATCGTTGCTGAATGGAGGTACGCACTAACAGGTGTTGGTGCTTCCATCGCGTCCGGTAACCAGATGTGAAATGGAAATTGGGCTGACTTCGTAAAGGCTCCAAGCAATATTAAAAGCATCGCAGGGATAAATAGACCAGAATCACTCAACGTGCTCGCTTGTCCGATGATTTCACGGATACTCCACGTCCCTGTCATAGACTGAAGCATGATAAAACCGGCAAGCATAGAAATACCGCCTGTCACAGTAATAAGCATTGATTTTTGCGCACCGTAACGTGATTTGTCACGTTGATACCAAAAAGCAATTAACAGAAAGGATGATACACTCGTTAATTCCCAGAACAGATACAACACCATTAGGTTATCTGAAAACACAACACCTAACATTGCACTCATAAACATTAGTAAGTAGATATAAAAGTTATGAAGTGCTTCTCTTTTCATGGAAAGATAAAAGATGGAATAGGCAATAACAAGTGTACCTACACCCGTTATTAGCAAGGCAAGAATTAAACTCAAGCCATCGAGATACGTGGTAAAGTTAATACCAAGTGATGGAATCCAAGAAACAGTGTTCTCAAATGTTTCTCCCTTCGAAGTTCCTGGAAGAAACGTTGTCAAATAAATAAACAACACAAGCGGAATCGGAAAGACAAACCAGCCTGTATGTACAGAAGGGATTTTCCTATAAAAGATAGGAATAAATATTGCGAACAAGATAGGTAGAAAAATGGCGAAGTTTAACCAGTTCAAAGTATGACCTCCTAGATTTCGACCAGGACACCTGAATGTTCAGATACTGACGTTATAATAAGTTGAACGAAGCGTAGCATGTCGCTACATGGAATTGTGGATTGATGCTTGAATTGATTGAACCTAACGTGTATGATGTAAGCAAATAATGGAATTTATTGAAGAGGTTCTAGTTTTACACACTCTAACAGGACTGTGCAGAACAAAGCGCAGCCTACAAGGTTAGTATGTGGTGGGAAGCGAGACAATATAGTGGTATCGAGGCAGTCACATACCCAATATCTCATTAAAGTATAATATAAAAAAACAATCAATGCACTTCATAGAGCCTTAAAATGACTTTTGCCTCTATTTCGTAACATTTCCCCCTAAAATTTAGAAGTGTCCATAACTGCTCATTTTTCTGAATTTGATCAAACCAGCTATTCATGTTTTCCACTAAAAAAGAGCAAAATAATAATTGATAATCAGATGATTTCATTATATACTGTATTGGTTTTAGAAAGCTGTAAAGAGTAAGTGATGTAAGTGATAACAACCATTAAATCGTATTTGAATAGATAATCTGGAAGTATAATGAGGTGAGTGAAGATGAAAAAAGGTAGAATGGATGAGAGCATTCTTGTATGTGTATATTATGGACCAAATGGAGAACGTTTAATTAAACGCGGATGTAAAATTGCCAGCATGTTGGACTGCCCCCTTTACATCCTAACAATAGATGCTCTTCCATATGATGAACTTGATGCCGAAAAGTCGGATTACATTGATCGTTGGAAACAACTAGCTGAGGAGCACAATGTTGAAGAGTTTATGATTCGCGATAATGAAAAGCGCCCTGCTGTAAAAGTAATCGCAGAAGTTGCTCGTGAAAAACATATTACGCAAATCATTATTGGTCAAACAGCTAAAAGCCGTTGGGAAGAAATCACTAAAGGTTCATTTATGAACGTACTCTTACGTGAGATCCCGTTTGTTGATTTTCACGTTGTTTCTGTTGACCGTGCACTGAAGACTGAAGAAGGTCATTATGAAAAAGGTTGCCGTGCATATTTAACGAAGGATACGGAAGGCGAATATCGCTTAAGCTTCTCCCACCGTAAGGATGCCCTGTTTGAAGGTATTTTCTTCAAAGAGCAAGGCACAGACTTTAACAATGGCGTGTTTAAATTCATGAATAACAATCAAATGATGCAGGTTCATGTAACTGACGATAGTGTCACTGAACCAGAAGTGGTTGAGTCCTGTACTGTGAAGTTTAAAGAAGAAATGCTTAAAAAGTAAGCACTCCAATTGGGGAGTGCTTTTTTATTCTTTAAAAAAAGCATCCCGCTAATAGTGGATGCTTTTTTCCTACCGATTTATTTGTAAAGCTTCACGCGTTCATCCAATGGTTTAAACTCTTTATCCCCTGGTTTTGAAGCCGGCTTGCCAAATGGCATCTGGGCTCTAAGTCTCCATGTAGTAGGAACATTCCATTCTTTTCTTACGTCTTCATCAATTAAGGGATTATAATGCTGCAAAGACGCACCAAATCCTTCAATTTCTAATCCAGTCCAAATCGCAAACTGATGCATACCAGACGTCTGTTCAGACCAGATTGGAAAATTATCTGCATAAAGCGCAAATTGCTCTTGAAGCCCTTTTACAATTTCCTCGTCTTCAAAAAATAAGATTGTTCCGTAAGCCTGACTGAATAAATCCATCTTTTCTTGGGTACCACTGAAATTCTCTTTAGGCACAACTTTACGTAGTGTGTCTGTTGTAAGTTTCCAAAGTTTATCATGCTGTTCACCAAGAAGAACAATTACACGCGTGGTTTGTGAGTTAAACGCTGAAGGTACGTATTTTACGGCATGTTCTACAATCTCCATGATCCGCTCATCGGATGCAACTTGCTCCTTGCTTAAGGCATAATACGAACGACGGTCCTCAATTGCTTGAAAAAATTCTTTATTCATCATTGTATCCTCCCATTTTTTTGAGTGTAACACGACTAGTATAAACAGATCTGAGTATAATTATTGTTCCAGTTTTGTCATGCTGTCTGTTGTATAAATTTTATTCGCATTCCAGATGGATCAGTGACCCATACAACATCTTCCTCATGCTTATACGAGTGGTCAGCACGTTCAAGTCGATTAATCAATGCGTGCATTTCCTCTGCACCCACCAGCTTAACAGTATAATACGTCATGCCAACTGCAGAATCTGGCGTTTTTGGAACACCACTTCCTGCCCAAATATTAAAGCCCAGATGGTGATGGTAACGGCCTGCTGCCATAAACTTAGCGGACATCCGACTGTAATCCCCTACTGTCTCAAATCCAATTACATCGCGATAAAAAGCCTCAGTATCTTCTAAATTAGCAACATGCATGTGCACGTGCCCTATGATCGTTCCTTGAGGAAGCCCTTTCCATGAGTGTTCCTCTGCCTCTTGAATTAAGCTTTCAATGTTAATCGGATCTGACGCCATCTTATAGTCGCCGTTTTGTTCGACTTCCCATTCAGAGCGATCACGGTCTCGGTAAATCTCCAATCCATTTCCATCAGGGTCGGCTAGATATAGGGCTTCACTTACTAAATGGTCCGCTTGCCCAATCTGAACACGTTTATCTGCAAAGTGATAGAGAATGCTTGCAAGTGAAGGACGATCCGGAAGCAAAATAGCTACATGATAAAGCCCTGCAGCTGATCGTTCTGGTAAGCGTGTTGCACATGGAATTTCTTCTAATTCAAGAAGGGTTTCCTCTCCTTCTACTTTTAAGTAAGCAAACTTACCTTCTACCTCTGCAATAGGAAATCCAATTACTTCCTTGTAGAATTGAATCGACTGTTCAAGATTTGATACTCGAAGTCTTACGTGCCCAAGCGATGTGTCTGGATGGATACTCATACTTAATCAACCTCCTTCGTTCTTTTCCGATACGTTTAGTATGCTTCATAAAACATTTTTATAGAAGTAGGCACTTAAAAGTAGTATAGTGTCATTATGGAAACTAAAGGAGGCTACACAATGGAAACGTGCAAAGTAGACACAGCCCTTGAGATTCTAATGGGTAAATGGAAACATAGAATTTTGTTTGAACTAACTAAAAATGATGTGATGCGTTTTAATGAATTAAAACGTGCGATTCCTGGAATTACTCAAAAGATGCTTACCGCTCAACTACGTGAGCTTGAGCACCATGATATCGTCATCCGTAAGGTCTATGCTCAAATTCCACCAAAAGTAGAGTACTCCATGACGGAATACGGCAAAAGCCTTCACCCCCTTTTAGATGCAATGCATGAATGGGGAAGCAGACATGCTCAGCACTTAAAAGATCTAGAAACAACCGATTCGTTACACGAACATAATGCATAACCGATAGAGTTGGGCTGTCTTCTTATAAAGGCAGTCTTTTTTATTTTTATGATTAAGAGTAATTTCACCAAATACGCAAGAAGATCTGATACACTATTAGCGAATGAAGCGTTTTCAATAATGTACGGAAACTAAAGGAGGACATTAAAATGGCTGAATCGTCACGTAAAATCAAATGGGGAATCCTTGGTACTGGTGGAATTGCTGAGAAGTTTGCAACAGACTTAGTTCATGCAGAAAACGGAGAGCTCTATGCAGCTGGCTCTCGCACAAAAGAGAAGGCCGCATCATTTGCTGAGAAATATTCCCTTCCGCACGCATACGGAAGCTATGATGAGTTGGTTCAAGATCCAGATGTTGAAGCAATTTATGTCGCGACACCTCATCCCTTTCACAAAGAAAATGTGCTTAGCGCCCTTCAAGCAGGGAAAGCAGTTCTTTGTGAAAAGCCGATGACTGTGAATGCAAAAGAGCTCGAGGAATTAGTGACAACCGCACGCGAGAAAAACCTATTCCTTATGGAAGCAATGTGGTCACGCTTTTTACCTGCTCTAATAAAGGTACGTGAGTGGATTGATGCTGGAAAAATCGGTGAGGTGAAAATCGTTAAAGCAGAGTTTGGCTTTCACATCGGCTGGGATCCAGAGGGTCGGTTATTGAATCCTGCCCTAGGCGGTGGAGCACTTCTTGATGCCGGAATTTACCCTGTTTCATTTGCCTCGATGATTTTTGGTCCAAATCCTGAACGTCTTTGGACAACGGCTCATATCGGTGAAACAGGTGTGGACGAACATTTCTCTATCCTGCTTGATTATGGTAATGGGAAAACAGCCTCACTTCATGGTGGCGTTCGCCTTCATTTACCAAACGATGCCTTTATTCATGGCACGAAGGGTTATATTCATATTCCACAATTCTTGTTTGCCGATCAGGCCACACTTCACGTAAATGGAGAAGAACCTGAGTCATTCAAGGATAACAGAGCAGATCAAGGCATCTCTGGGTATAAGTTTGAAGCAGAAGAAGTTGGACGTGCTCTTCTTGAAGGCAAAAAGGAAAGCTCAGTTATTACACTAGATGAGTCACTTGGTATTATGCGCCTGCTTGATCAGGTACGCGCCGAATGGGGTCTTACATACCCGTTTGAAGAGAAATAACTAAAAATCAACTAAAAATGGCGAATGATTCGATTACAGAATCATTCGCCATTCGTATTACTTGAACAAGCGAAAGGAGAACCCGAGACTCCCTCCGAAAAAGTTAATGTATCAATGGTTTTAAGGTTTTTAAAGAGATAAAAATATTTTTTATGAATCAATC
>NZ_JBNNQX010000019.1:0-45982 GCF_050276055.1 Alkalihalobacillus sp. NPDC127517
AAAATATTTTTATCTCTTTAAAAACCTTAAAACCATTGATACATTAACTTTTTCGGAGGGAGTCTCGGGTTCTCCCTCCGCTTGTTCAAATAAAACCTCGAATGGCGAATGATTCTGCACTCGAATCATTCGCCATTTTCTAATTGAATTTTAGTACTGTCCCGATTTCTTCTTTTTTATCCTCGATACTATGCTACCGTTCAGCCTTTTTACTTTCTGATTTACAAATCGAGGAAATATTCATACAATGACAAGAGATGTAAAAAGGGGTGTGACACGTGTTAACGTATGACATTATTGAGTATGATGAAAGCTTTGCAGCGGCTGTTGCAAAGATGTGGAATGAAAGTAGAGAAGGCTGGGGTGGAGATTCCGAAGTTGAGACGGAAGAAGATCGCAGAACGGCTGAACAAACAAACGGAAATATTCTTACGTTACTCGCATTTGATGGAGAGTCTGTGATTGGCTACTGCGGATTCTCTGAATATAAAGGAGACGAGGGCGCACTTTATATTCCCTTATTAAATGTACATCCGGCGCACCACGGAAAAGGTGTGGGAAAACGCCTGGTTCTTGAAGCAGTCAAACGTACCACCGAACAAGGCTGGCCGAGACTGGATTTGTACACCTGGCCAGGTAACACAAAAGCAGTTCCTCTATATAAGCGGTGTGGATTCTTCTGGGAAGAGCGAGATGATCGCGTTCATTTATTAAACTTCATTCCAAAAATTTTAAGTCATCCTGTGTTAGGACAATATATTCAAGCGTCCACGTGGTACGCAGATCTTAAGCGAGAGATTGAGATCAAGCCAGATGGCGAGAGAGAAAATGGATTTGTGTATTATACATATCAGTTTGAAACGAAGAACGGACCTGTTTCGGCCAAGATTGAGCAGAGTGGAAGAGGGATATCCAGCTTCTCAACTAAAGACTATGAAGTTGAATTTACATTATCCACTCACCTATTATTGCTTTCAGGTGAATATGAGGGCACGTTACGTATTCGTGCTAAAAACGATTCCATCCAGCTTAAAGCAGCGGTAGAGGATCATCCATACATTTCAGCTAAGGCTCATATTGATGAACAAGTATCTGGTACCCAATTATTTTCGATTCCTTTTCGTGTTGAGCAGGCGCCTGAGCTCCAACAATCCAAATGGAAAACACATCCTAAGCTCACCTTGACTGTTTTAATAAATGGGGAGGAATTCCAGCTTGAGGTAGGTACGAACATTCAAAAGCCTGTTACCATCGAGCCGTATCTGCTAAAAGACCAGGGACTTTATTGCTTACAGGTGAAAAATCAATTAGACGAGGTACAGAAGTTGACGATGGATGTAAGGGGGTTTCAGGAACCTGTTGAGCTAAGCCTTAATCCATCTGAGAAACAAGTAATTACGGCTCCTCTTTTTCAAAAAGAAGCAGGTGAAATGAAGATCAACATCCAGATCCAATCGACACTTAATTGGCTTGTCTCAAGCTATGAGGAAACCGTACATGTGGCGATTCCATCCAGAAATGAAGCCTTTGTCATGGAGACTCCCGCATTTCTCTATTTGTACAACGGGGCATATGTTATGAAATGGAGTAAAGAAGATCATGTGGCAACGTTAGAGGATGCCTTTACTTCTAAGAAAATCCCGCTTGTTTTTACCCACCCAATCATTGGTAAGCCTGCAACGCATGTGTTAGCTAAACAAACCTGGACTCGTTATAGCTGGGAAAAACAAACTGCAGGAATTGAGCTAAGGCTTGAATATGCGCTCAGAGAGCCTGAGTGCACGATTACACGAATCATTCATTGGTCAACTGCTGGAGAGTTAACGATGGCACTCGAGCTATCTAATCATAAACAACATCTAAAGGATGTTTATGTCGGTCAGCTCTTTTACGCAGAAGAGGAGCAAGTAGTCTTTCAAATGAATGATTCATTACTTGCTGCAGATGATGCTGCACTTGATCTGTTACCTCTGGAGCAGATTAGTGAGCCGTGGATGTTTATTAATGGAGGCTCCCATACCTTTGCATTTGAATGGGCAAATGATGCCAAATTATACACGCCAAGCTGGCAAGCTGTATTTGAACAGCATGCACGCGACATCACTGCTAATGAACCTCACACATTCGAACCATTAAAAATTGGAATCGATGTCTATAAAGATTGGGAGACGTTTCAGCCGAATGCTACAAGCCTACCAATCAAACCACTGATGAATCTGACGTTTGCTGATGGTCATGGTTTTTATAAGCCTGGAACAAAACAAAAGCTTATTCTAGAACAATTCTCTCAAGAGATCACAAGTGGCAGGTTACGTCTGAATCATGAGAATGAAGAAGAGGTCTATCTTGAAGGCTTGGATCGATATTCATTAAATGAGGCATTCCACTCGGAATCAGTTACCAATCTTAATGTCGAGCTTGAAACGGATTCAAGTAAATCCAGCTATTCGTTAAAGGGTATTCCTTTTGGGGAAGGTGAGGTTACTGAGAGTGTTGATCATGAGCATGGGATGGATGTATGGACCATCACGAATGGCAAGCTAACCTTTAAAGTGGCACCTGATTATTTTCCAACGATGTATTCGCTGCAAACACAAACGAAAGAGTGGTTGGATCATAGCTTTCCAAAACCTGGACCGAAGTCTTGGTGGAACCCTTGGGGTGGTGGCATTCACTCAATCCCTAACAACGTGAACTTATATACGATCCTAAAGCAGAAAATAAGTACGACTTTCGTAAATCAAACAGATCAATGGGGACATCAGTGGCAAGGGATTAAGCTTTCTGTAGAGTTTACAGATCATGAACGGTGGAAAGGCTTAAAGCTAAAGCAGTATTATGTTACGCTGCCAGAGAGCCCTATTATTGCAACATTCTATGACATTGATTACCCAAATCAATTGCTTCATGCGGATGCTATAAAATCAATCGCCTTTCTGGAGAAGAAAGAAGCTTCGTTACACTTCTATCCGTTCGATTCAGACGATTCAATAAACAAATCCGGATCAGAAGAGCTCGAGGTCTCTGTTTCCTCAATGAGTCATGTCACTAGAGTCTGGGATGAGAGAGTTCAAGAAGGGTTGGCTATTATCTCAACTGATGCAGAAAATCAACGATCTGTGTATTCAAATGCTGAAGCACTTGTGTATGATGTAAGTAAAGAATACACGGCTTTATTATCTGATTCCAGTATCCGTTCTAAGCCAATCTTTTATTGCGTGACAGATGAGCATTCTTCTACGTCAGGATGGGAATGGCTAAAACAACTTAGATTTACGGAGGTCAATGTATGAAGGTAATTGATGCACACCTGCATTTCTCAAACATTCAATCATTCAAAGATACAGCAACGGATTTGTCTGAGATCTCGTATGATGCAGCAGGATTAATGAGAGAATATAAAGAAGCGAATGTGGTACTTGGAATCGGTATGGGTGTGACCGAACGTGTGCCAGGAGAGTTTCCCGATCGAACAACCTCAAGCTTGATGGGGTTGGATCTGGAACATCGTCCAAAAGAAATCATGTGCTGTATTGGGATTAATCCATTTCTATTTACCGAGGCTTCTTTAGTCGAGTTAGAAGAGGAATTACAAAAGGATTGGATTGTTGGAATTAAAATTTATTTAGGTTACTATCCTTACTATGCGTACGATGATGTGTACCAGCCGATTTACCGATTGGCTAAGCATTATGACGTACCCATTGTGTATCATACTGGTGATACATATGCAGAAAAAGGTTTATTAAAATACTCTCATCCATTAACCATTGATGAGGTCGCAGTCGAGCATCGAGACGTACGGTTTATGATGGCGCATTTTGGTGATCCATGGTGCTTAACAGCAGCAGAAGTGATTTATAAAAATCGTAATGTCTATGCTGACTTGTCGGGGTTAATTGTTGGAACACATGAAAGAGTAGGTCGTCATTTTGATCGAGATAATCGATACTTTGATCATTTACGCCAAGCATTGGTGTATAGTGATAGCTATGATCGTCTACTCTTTGGAACAGACTGGCCGCTTGTGCAAGTTAAACCGTACATGGAATGGCTAGCTGATATGATTCCAGAAGCCTTTCATGAGGATTTCTTTTATCATACGGCAACAAGAGTGTTCCCTAAGATCAATAAGTTTCTATAAGTAATAAAGAGAAAGACGCTTCTTACCTTTTGATAGGGGAGAGGCGTTTTTTGATTGTCAGATGGTCATAATTCGATTAGTATTAAGGAGATTATGCCTGATGGGTAGGAGGAGTAGAATGAATTTGTCACTACAGAAAGATTTATTTATCGCGTTTTTCAGGTCAACCATGCTTGGGTATGGTGGGGGACCGTCCGCGATTCCACTTGTTCACGATGAAGTGGTGAAGCGCTACAAATGGATGGATGATGAGGAATTCGCAGATGTACTGGCGATCGGAAATACGCTTCCTGGACCGATTGCAACAAAGATGGCTGGCTATATTGGCTATCGTTTAGGTGGATGGACCGGCATGCTGAATGCTTTATTTGCCACAGTCATTCCAACCGTTGTGATTTTGATCGTTCTACTAAGTATCTTAGCATCATTCAGTGAATCATCGATTGTAGAAGGAATGACTCAAGCAGTTACACCTGTTGTTGGCGTCATGCTTTTAGTGATGACATACAATTTCACTAAGCAATCTGGAAAAGGTTTGGGATGGGTTTGGACGAGTATTTTAGCTGTTGTTAGTTTGGTTGGCATGCAGTTTTTGGGCATTCATCCCGCTATTATTATTGTTATTTTAATTTGTTATGCCTTATTTAAGCCGACACAAAAGCAAAAAGAAAATCAAACAAGCTAAAAGGAGAAACGAATGGTTTATATACATTTATTTATCGCATTTTTCATTCCCGGCATTGTTGGATATGGTGGAGGACCTCCTTCCATTCCTCTTGTTCAAAATGAAGTAGTGAATCGTTATGGCTGGATGACAAACCAGGACTTTGGGGAACTAGTTGCCCTAGCTAATGCTTTACCGGGTCCAATTGCGACCAAGCTTGCGGGTCAAATAGGATATGAGGTGGCAGGTATTCCAGGAGCAGCAGTCGCCTTATTCGCAACGGTCGCTCCAACGGTCTTTTTAATGATTATTCTATTAAACATCCTATTGAAGTTTAAAGATTCACCGAAGATTAAACTACTAACCAAATTAATCAAACCAACGATTGCGATTCTACTCGGAATCCTAGCATTTGAGTTCTTTGTCACATCGTGGGATGGGGCAGGATCGGTTCAAACGATTATTTTAATTGTAGCGAGTCTCTTCTTACTCGAGAAGTTTAAAGTGCATCCAGCTTTTGTTATCTTAGGGTCTCTTATATATGGAGCTATTTTTCTATCATAAAAATGATGCTATCTTCTGAAAAATTTGATAAACTAAGTATTACGTAATCCGAAATACTTAGGAGGAGATACTATGTATTATCCAAAAAATTGGGACTTGGAAACGTTTTTTAAAGGCGGAAGTGAATCTAGTGAATTCCAGGATTTTTTAAATGAAACAGGTAAAGAGCAGAGTCAGCTTGAATCAGACTTACAAGGAACGCTAACAGAAGACGAGCTTGTAAATGGACTTGTTCGTGTACAAGACATTGCTGTAAGAGCTCAGCATGCAGGTGGCTTTGTAAGCTGTCTAACTGCACAAGATGTGAAAGACAAGCAAGCTCTTTTGCTTCAGGGACAACTTCTTGAGCTAAGTGCAAAACTGCAAAATCTGGTTGCATCTCTTGACCAAATGTTAGCTGAACTCGATGAAGAGGCTTTTGCGCAATTAATTGCTCGTCCTGAATTAAAGGATGTGACGTTTAACTTAAATGAAAAGCGTCAAAAAGCAAAGGACAAGCTTTCTCCAGAAGAAGAAAAGCTAGCTTCAGGTCTTGCAATTGATGGCTATCATGCATGGGGGAACTTCTATAATCAAGCAGTTGGACGAATGGAAATTCCGTTTGAAGAAGATGGAGAAACAAAGATTCTATCAGCAGGTCAGCTTCAAAACCGAATGAATAGCAGTGATCGTTCTGTTCGTGAAAAAGCATTTAAGGTGAATGAAGAAGCATGGCAGAAGGAAGCGGATGTGTTCTCACAAACACTTAATCATCTTGCCGGATTCCGCTTAAAGCTTTACGAGGCACGCGGATGGACAAATGTATTAAAAGAGCCGCTTTCCTACAACCGGATGCAGGAACAAACGCTAAACGCGATGTGGGATACGATTACTGCAAATAAGCCAGCGCTTTATAAATTTATGGAGAAAAAAGCAGAGCTCATCGGAGTAGACAAGCTGTCCTTCCATGATGTAACGGCGCCCCTTCCTGTGGAGAACGATCAAAAGATCAGTTATCAAGAAGCGTGTGAATTAATTATCAAGCATTTCCGTACATTCAGCCCAGAGCTTGCTGACTTCACGGAAGGTGCCCTTCGTGATGGATGGATTGAAGCAGAGGACCGCCCTGGGAAAAGACCTGGTGGGTTCTGTACGGGCTTCCCATTAAAGAAGCAATCACGTATTTTCATGACTTATGATGGATCCATGGCAAATGTGGCAACACTTGCACATGAATTAGGACATGCTTATCATACATACTGCTTAAAAGAAAAACAGCCATTTGCTCGTCAGTATGCCATGAATGTAGCTGAAACAGCTTCGACATTTGCTGAGACGATTGTAGCAGATGCTCTGGTTGAAGAAGCAACGGATAAGCGGTTAAAGCTTTCTTTACTTGAGAACAAGATTTCTCGTGCACTTGCTTTCTTTATGAATATCCACGCTCGTTTCTTATTTGAAACAAGATTCTATGAGGCACGTAAGATGAAGAGCTTATCTGTTAATGAACTGAACGCGTTGATGGAAGAAGCACAGCGCGAAGCTTACGGAGAACAGCTTTCTGCATACTCTCCAACCTTCTGGGCTTCTAAGCTTCACTTCCATATTACAGGCGTTCCGTTTTATAACTTCCCATATACATTTGGATACTTGTTTAGTCTGGGGATCTACAAGCAAGCTGCTGAGTCAGAAGGTTCGTTTGAGCAAGCTTATATCTCATTGCTTGAAGATACAGCAAGCATGACAGTAGAAGAGCTGGCTCAGAAGCACCTGCAGGCTGACCTAACAGATTCTTCTTTCTGGCAGCAGGCCATTGATGTGGTACTTGATGATGTAGAAGAATTTATTCGGTTGTCTGAACAATAAAAAAAGAGAAGCCTGAGACAAATTAGTAATAACTAATGAAAACAAGAACATAGCAACAAACCCGCTACGGGAGAATCCCTCGCACCCGCCGGGTACGGCCTCAGCCCCATCCGCGAAAAACCGTCGCTCCTGTGTCTTCACCGCGCACTTATCCACAGGAGTCTCGGGTTCTCCCTTCGCTCGTTCTATTAAATAAACGGATGGCGAATGATTCTACCTTTGAATCATTCGCCATTTTCTAGTTGGTTTTGTGTTATATCCCGGCCTTTTTCTGCACATGAAAAAATATAAATGGTAATTGTGATACACTTATCTTAAAAAGAGAAGGTTGTAGGAGAGGTTCTATGCTAGAAATCACAAATCGAATGCTTGAGCGGGCTCTGCCTTTTTTAACACCAGTAGCAGTTGTTGTTGGTGTAGTACTCAGTTCATTTGCTTCAACAATCGTTTTTATGGTTCCATTTCTGTTTTCATACATTACATTCGCGAGCAGCGTTGCTATTAGTCCAAAGGATGTGCGGAATGTCGTTCGGTATCCCGTCCCTATACTAATCAGCATGCTTATCTTACAAATTATTATGCCGGTCATTGCTTTTGGTGTAGGAAACCTTTTTTTTCCGGGGAACATCGAAACAACGACAGGACTGCTTTTAGCATTTTCGATTCCAACTGGAGTGGTCACACTGATGTGGGTTTCAATATATGGCGGGAGTCGATCGCTGACGCTTGCGATCATCTTAATCAATACGATTATCTCCCCATTTGTCGTCCCATTGACGTTAACGATCTTCATAGGAAATCAAATTTCCCTTGATACATGGGGTGTAATGAGTGGCTTAATTCTAATGGTCATTCTACCTTCTGCATTAGGAATTTTTGTTAACTATCTACGAAAAGGCAACGTCACAACGCTCAGTAAATCAATGGCTCCGTTTGCTAAACTCTGTCTGTTAACGGTTATTGCACTTAATGCATCCGTTGCAGCTCCTTATTTGTCTCAAATCGATGGATTTGTTATCAGTGTCTTTCTAGTTGTTCTTGGATTAGCGATTGCAGGTTATGTACTTGGGCTCGCCTTTGCTAAATGGCTTGGATTCTCCAATGCCACGACGATTAGTATGATGTATAACTGTGGAATGCGAAACATCGGTGTAGGCGCCGCAATAGCCGTTGTGTATTTCCCCCCGGCCGTTACGCTTCCTGTCATTATGGGTACATTATTTCAACAAATCCTCGCAGCCCTATTTGGTAAAATCGTATCAAATCGGATGAAGCGAGAAATGGTAGAGCTTGAAACATCTGTGATGAGGTAGGAAAAAGAGCCTGAGACAAAACTAAAAATGTATGAAAAATTGGCGAATGATTCGATTATAGAATCATTCGCCATTCATATTTGTAACGAAACGAGCGGAGGGATTCTCCTGTAGCGAATATTGTGCTACGTTCGTGTTTTGCTATCCACATGAATGTTATGTCTTACGCTCTTTCTTTTATTTCAACAGATATCTCTTATCCTTCATAAATAGGCGCCAGAACCAAATAAACACTGGAATTAAGACGGCCATCCCACCTGCGTATCCAAAGAGAAGTAATCTGAACATCGTCTCATTCGTAAACGCATCCTGGACTGTAATATCCGGATAAAGTAAGTAAGGTAGTTGAGCGGAGCTATAAGCAAAGCTTGCTAATCCAAATTGAATAATGATAAAAATGACAGCGAACCTAGGCTGTCCGATTTTGCGTCTTGTTTTGGCAGGCCACCACAGGGCACTATACCCAATGACAAAAGCAAGGAATGATAACCCAAGCAATATTAAACGGAAGCTATCAGTAATGTTTTCAAACATCCAAGGTGCATGTGGAATCAAGGTATAAATGGCCGCAACTGCAAAAGCGAGTGTAATTGGGCCAAGCGTCATCGCATTGCGTCGATACGTATGGTAAGTTTCCATTGAATTTGCTTCTCTGGCATAGTCACTTAGCAAAAGTGAAGAAAGGAATAGCTCAGTTGCTAACCCGAAGCCGATATGCGTATAGAAGGTTGAACTTGAAAACAATTTATCGACGAGAATGTATTGATTCACCCCATCATTCATCACATAGCCGCCAATGGCTGCTGGTAAGATGGTGATGAGTAGAGCGGGAATCAAGAGTCCTGTTAACCCAGAGAAGATAGTGAACAGCCTTGTATAGCGTTTCACACTGTGAGAATAGACCATAAAGGCACTACGAATGGTTAACAGAATTAATACTAGGCAAAACGGCACAATCATTAACGTGCCAAGCGTTGCAGCGCCACCCGGGAAAAATCCAACAAATGCTACCACAAGTAGTACTAGGAACACATTGGTTACTTCCCATGAGGGAGATAAGTATCGATTGGCGATGCTTGATGATTCAGTGTCAGAATGATTTTGGTAATACATCGCCCAAAACCCAGCACCAAAGTCGATCGAACCAGCAATCGCATAAATAAATAAGAATGCCCAAATAATCAGTAAGGCAATATGAATAGACTCCATAAACTCATTCCTTTCTACACATTGAGTTGATCATTTGTTGATTGAAATTCATCAGATACCGGATTTCGTTTAAAGTAGTAATACATGACAAGTCCGGTGATCACGAGCAAAACAATGTACAGAACGGAAAACAAAAAGAACAGGATACCGAGGTTACCCGAATTTGTAGCAGCCTCCACAGTTCGTTGTATCCCATAAATGGTCCATGGCTGTCGTCCAGTACAGCTATAGATCCAGCCCGTTTCGATTCCAATAATCGCAAGAGGTCCACAAGCGACATATGCTGCAAGAAGCCATTTAGGATAAATCACTCCATCTTGTTTGCGTCGGAGGAACCAGAATAATAGACCAAGTGCAGCAAGCCCTAATAAAGTAAAGCCAATGCCAACCATGACATTAAATAATGTATGAATGAACAAAGGTGGCCACTCATCCTGAGGAAATTCATTTAACCCTTGAATCACACCGTCTGTTGATCCAGTGGCAATCCAACTAAGTAGGCCAGGTATCTCAATTCCACCAATGACGCTTTCTGTTTCCACACTAGGTGTCCCAAAAATGGTAAGGGCGGCATTATCAGTCGTGTTAAACAATCCTTCCGAGGCAGCAAGCTTGATTGGAAGCTCTTCATACAACATAACAGCCGTTTCGTGACCCGACAGAGCAGTGTAGGAAGACATAATGAATGCAACCACTAAGGAAAGAAATAATCCTTTGCGATGATAAGCAATTTCCCTTTTAGATAAATGGGTATGTAATAACTTATAAGCAGCAACGGCAACCAACACAAAGGCACCTGTCATAAAGGCCGTGCCAACCACATGATTCGCTGTGACAAAAAAACTAGGCGCCTTAATCGCAGCAAGAGGATCAACATTGACCACTTGTCCATCTACAAGATCAAATCCACGCGGCGTATTCATCCATGCATGTGCATTTGTAATCAGAATGGCAGAGGCAGAAGCTCCAAAGGCAACAAAAAAGACAGCAATTAAACGCGTCACGGGTCCTAAACGATCCGCTGCATACACATAAATAGATAGAAACAAAGCCTCTAAGAAAAAAGCAAAGATCTCAATTTGAAAGGGAAGGGCAATCACTTCTCCTACAATTTCCATAAACTTTGGCCATAATAGTGAGAGCATAACGGCGACAATGGTGCCTGAAGGAATCGCAACTCCAAGTAGAACAGCCGCTCCTTTTGTCCATCGTTTGGCAAGTAACGCATAATCATCATCCTTCTTAACTAAACGCATAATTTCTGCAAGAAGAATCATAAGAGTGATCCCAACTGTTAACGTTGCAAAAATAATATGAAAGGCCATAGATGACCCGAACAGCATTCTTGACAATAAGACACTATCCAATGTTTTCAATCCTCTCCAGTGATGTTACATCTACCTTGTGTAAAAGAAGAGGAAATATGCACTTGTACAGGAAGTTTTTGATGGACAAAAGAAAAACACGCCTAATGTCAGAGGCGTGTTCAAGTTACTTTTGTTCAACTTTTTTTAAATGCTTTAATTCTTTTTCAGCCGCGCGGGCATCTATACGATCATCCAGACGGTCCAACGCATCTTCATCTTTTAATAATTCCGAACGATTTTGGTCCATCAAATCTTCAAAGCGAATAAATTGTTTTCTCACATAATCACCTAACCATTTCTAGTATTATCACCAGTATAGCACGTTAGATTATCTTTCAAACATAAAATTATGACAATTTTTAAAATTAACACACAAAGTCGAAAAAAGACGAATGAAAAAGAACCTTGATGCTTTACAAATTAATTGAAAATTGGTACTATAACAATACAATCATACAGGAAAGACCTTTTTTTATATCTATTATCTGAGCGAGTGTTCAGTCAGACTGATGTGGAGGGGATCTTAATGACAATATCAGAGAAAAAGCGAATTGAGCTCATCGAACGACAGATTGAACAAATGAAAACAGAGCTAACAGAGCTAAAGAAAAAATCTAACAATGGATTTGAATCGTTAGAAACCGACGAACTTTTAGTTGAAGCCTATAATTGATACGATACAGCAGCTATTTACTTACGGAGTAGCTGCTTTTTTTGTGTTGAAAAGAACAGAATACCAAGAGGGAAATTAGAAGAACCAAGGCCGCAACTACATTATTACGAGAAATTCAACAATAAGTAAGCTCAGAGCACATTTCACCAAGACCGAGACCTCGATACCAAGAACTAATTCATCATCTCTATGAAAGAAGCATCTTGTACCAAGAAACGACTCCTTTTAATAAGAAAGAGCAATGTTTAACCAAGAAAAATACACCCCTTACTAAGAACCGCACCACCAAATGCCAACCCACAAATCCAAACTTCATCCTACTATCCATGTGTTTCGCTTTTATTTTAATTGAACTTACTGATATGATAAGGACAACCATGTGTCTAAGGGAGGAATTGTTGTTGAAGAAGAAGTCTGGATTGTGTAAATCACTAATTATTGGTGGAGTAGCCGTGATTGGGGTGGCTGCTGTTTTATCTAAGAAAGAATGGCGTGATCAGCTTTGTCGTGAAGCGAAGAATTTCAAGGATGTATCAACAGAAACATTCGGTTTTATTCGAGATAATCGTGAAGAGATTATTGATCAAGTGAGAGTGACAGCGAATGAAGTATCGACCATTATTTCTGATCTTTCTGCCGATTTTAGAAAGCTCTCTGAGACAGCAAATCATATTAAGTTAACATCTAAAGAAGCGATTGAATCAGCGAAGGATGCAGCATCTGAGGTAAAATATTTAAAAATTCATCAAGACGAGGAATAAGATTTTAAGATCTGCTCATACTAGGTTTACGGAAGGCAGTTCAACTGCTTTTCCTTTCCTGATACGATGTAAGTTGATGTTCAACAAGCAATAGGCTAGAAACGCTTTGTTTTTGTATACTTCTGATGAGGTGATACGCATGCACAGAGATCGTACGTTTCGAGATTGTTTTTAATAAGCAATTTAGAAGTGAGGTGTCAGTGTGAAGGAAAATAATCGATTCGACCCCAGATTGTTATTTGAATAAATCTTCGTACGTTTTTATCAGGAAGAAAAACGGCAGCATTCCGCTGCCGTTTTTTTTATAATGGATGAGTTTCTGCTTCATTACTTTGTTGCTTAAATAATAAGCCAGCAACAACAACCAAAACCAACATCCCTCCAATGGAGTAATACACACTTCCTTGCTCAACAATTTCAATAAGCCACCCTCCAATGAGGGGTCCACTAATACTGCCTAATCCAAAGCTAACAGCCATCATGACGTTTGCAGTGGGAAGAAGGTAGATTGGTACTAAATCAGCCATAAACGCAACCCCCAATGAATACAGGGATCCAACACATCCACCACCCGCCAGGAAAAGCAAGAACAACACAGTAGGTGAGTGCTCAACGGCAATCATTAGAAAGAAGCACGCGCTCCCAAGTGTGGCGATTGTCAGCAGGATAATTTTGCGTCCGAACTTATCACTAGCCAGTCCGAGAGGAAGCTGAGTTAATAGCCCTCCAACGACAAAGGCAGGTAATAAAAGTGAAACCTGATCAATGCTTAAGCCGGATCTAAGTGCATAGACAGGGTAGTTTCCGTGAAGAGATGCTTCAAGATAGCCATAAGCAAATCCAGGAAGTAATGAGAACCAAGCTATTTTTACAACAGAACGATATCTTGCCCAGGTTGTTTGAGGGGCACCAGTATCAATATCCTCAGAAGGAAATTCATTGGCAAGTCTTGATACAAATAACCAGGTTATGAAGGTAAGAACAGCGGCAATGACGAATGGTAACCATTCAGCCACTTTTAATAAATGAATCATTAAAGGACCAGCACCAAATCCAAGTCCAAAGGCTAAACCGTAAATAGAAATATTGCGACCACGGTTTTTAGCAGTACTTGTGGAGGTAATCCACACTTGTGTGGCATAGTGAACCATATTGTCTGCAATACCAATCACCATTCGTAAGACAAACCAGAACCAAAAGAAGGCCCAAACTGGAAGCAGCAATAAGCTGATGGTCATGACAAGTAAACCAACTGTAATGACTGGTTTATAACCAAACGTGCGTACAGGTCGTTCAATAAAAGGCGACGCTAAGAGCACACCTATGTATAGTGCTGTTGCATTTAATCCGTTTAAAGAGGAAGATACGCCAGCCTCTTCAAGTAGGATGGATAGTAATGGTAGGAGCATTCCTTGTGCAAAGCCTGCGATAGCTACCATTGCAATCAACATACTAAATCGATATCCCGGATGATTCACTTTCATCATATAACCCTCCACTTACTAAGAAGAAGTCATCTACATAATTCAGGACAACTTCGTTAAAACTACCTCCATATAAACCAGGAGGTAGACTTAAATGAAACGAAAACTGTGTATTGTTTTGCTACTTTGTGCATTTTTGCTCACGCCATATTCACATACTCATGCTAAGGATAAAACAGAAAACCCATATAAAGTTCCAGAATCTGCGTTGTCGATTTCAAAAGAGAACACTTATAAAAATGGAACACAGGATCTTCCATACCTTCATCCAAGTGATCTCGCCCAAGAATTTCTAGAATCAACGGATGAGGAAATTACAAACCCTGATTTGATTCGATTACTAAATGAGTCTCAAGTGGGTAATCCGTTGCTAGGACTCGGTTTACGTGTTTCTGTATACCTTGGAGAGTGGCCACTTGCTTATGAATCGGCAGGGACTGAAGTCAATTGGCAGTATCAAAAGGTGAATACAAATTATTTGGATAACCGAGGCGCAAATGCCCAGGCCCAATTGACGTATACTCAAGATCAACAAAAAAAGATTACAGGCGGACTGACGGCTGCCATTCCTAATGAAGAAGCTGTTCGCAAAATGATGATGATCCATGCTGGCGAAAAGACGGGACTGCCTCTGTCTTTTGAAACGATTATTGGTCAAGGCACACGCAAAAACCAGACCTATAATGTCTCCACACAGCAGGTCGGGTATTTGCATAGCTACGCTCCAGCGATCCATGAAAAAGGCAATGTCACCTATGGCGAGGTATATGTTGTTGTAAAGGGTGGTAAAAAGCGCCTTGAAGTGAAAAACATCACTCAACAAGGCATCGGTGCTTGGATTCCAGTACAGGATTACTTATCCTTTACGTATATGGCTAAAAATCAACCGGGTTAATCAAAGCTTGAGATTAGAGCTTCGTTCTAAGAAATGAACATCTGAGTAATATGCATCTTTTACTAAAATATTCGGACCCAAACATTTCACAGCGGGACAGTGGCATTGTACAGAACGACCGATGTCGGAGTTCATCCAAGTGTCATAGGCCTGCTGTAATGGTGTATCTTGAACATTTCCGAGCTCCGGAGTATCTCCAAAGTCAGTGACAATAATCGAGCCATCAAAGATATTAATATTAAGCCTTGAACGACCGTCCGGATCATTACGAACTGTGACGTTTTTGGCTTGATATAATCGTTCCTGAAGCTCTAGATCTTCTTTAAGATCACTGCACGGGTAAAAAGGAAGTGTACCAAATAACATCCATACATTAGGATCGCGATGATCAAGTAAAGTATGAATGCCTTTTCGTATATCTTTTAAAGAAGCCGCTTCAAGCGCGCTAGCAAAGTCAGCGGGGTACATGGGGTGGACTTCATGTCGCTGACATCCCATCTCAACAATTTGTTGGTGAATTTCTTTTAGATGCGGGATTGTCCGCTTGTTAATCATTGTTTCCGCAGAGACAAGGACACCGCGGCGAGTTAGTTCGCGTGCGTTCTCGACCATGCGATAAAAATAAGCCTCCCGTTGCTTAAGGCTTGGTTTTTTTTCCATCATCGCAAAACCGATCTCTGTAAAATCTTCTACACTTCCATAATTATGTGAGATATGGAGAACATCAAGATAAGGTAAGATCGCTTCGTATCGTTCAAGTGGCAACGTAAGATTTGAATTGATTTGTGTACGAATGCCTCGGTCATGTGCGTACTTCAGTAAAGGCACAACATATTCTTTTACTGATTTCATAGATAGCATAGGCTCTCCACCTGTAATACTTAGCGCGCGCAGTTGAGGTAACTCTTCTAGGCGACGAATAAATAGATCAAGTGGTAATGGGTCGGCATCTTTATGGCTTAATGTATAGCCAACTGCACAATGCTCACATCGCATATTACATAGTGTGGTTGTTGTAAATTCTATATTTGTTAGTCCCAGGCGTCCATGTTCTGTAATATCTAAATAAGCTTCCCATGGATCATACTCTGGGGTGATGAGTGGTTTTGAAGTCTTTAACACTTGTAGGTCTCCTTTGGTTGCCTTAGTCAAAAAGGCATATCACAAGATTTCATAGTCTATCATATCGCAATTAATAGGAAGTTAAAAGTTCCTTAATGATTTGAGCTATATGTATGATTCTGTTAAGCTCTTTAGAAGTAGCAAGAGATTGGAAGAGGGAGAGAAGAAAATGGGTGGATCAATCCATGATAAGAAACAGCAGATCGATTACTTAAGAAATCGATTGAGTTTATTACTCACATCACTTGATTCAATGGATCCTGAGGATGCTGAAGCTTCCGAAATGCAACGCATTATAGACATGCTTGAACAGATTGAGATGAAGGCGACAACGTTTAAGAAGGAATGGGAACGGGGATGACATTCAAATGAAATTATACTTAATACGACATGGTGAATCGCTTGGGAATTTGCAGGGGAAAATTCAAGGAACGATGGATTTTCCGTTATCAGATTTAGGGAAACAACAAGTTGATTTAATTAGCTCTTACTGTGAGAAGATCAATCTGGACTTTCTGTACAGTAGTGATTTGGAGCGGGCCCACGAGACTGCTAAGGCAATTGGCGAGTCCACAGGTCTTCCTGTTCAATCGTGGGAACAGATTCGTGAGGTACACCTAGGACCACTTCAAGGATTATCAAGAGCCGAAATTCGAGAACAGTACCCTGAAACAGTTGCAAACTCCATTATTACATCTGGTATTGATGGTACGGAAACGGTTGATGAACTGACGAAAAGATGCAAGAGAGTTCTTTTGCAACTGCAAAAGCAGCATTCTTCTGATTCCGTTGCACTTGTTTCACATGGTGGCTTTATTAGTATTTTTCTGATGTATGTCTTAGTTGGAGAGAAGTGGCCAGATTTTCATCGGCCATTTGTGATCGGCAATACGAGTGTCACGCTTCTTGAATGGATGGATGAGAAGGAACTGCCTTACTTACATTACACTAATCGTACTGCTCACCTAGATACACTTGAAGCAGAACAACATGCAAAAAAAGGTGTGTTATAAATAAAGGATAGTAAAAAGCCTCAGAGATTTATCTCTGAGGCTTTTATATTACGTAGAAGCAAGCTGTTGTTCAGCTACTTGATGATCTTCTTGTATCCGAATGATTTCCACTTGTTTTACTTGATGGTTATCAAATTCCTTCACTGTAAAAGTAAAGTTCTCATGCTCGATTGCTTCATTTACAGCAAGATCGTATTTTTCAGTGAGCAACCAGCCACCAATCGTATCCACATCAGTTTCATCAAGCTCGATGTTCAACAATTTATTTACGTCACCAATTAACGTCTTCCCATCGATAATATAATGATCTTCATTAATCTTGCGGATTAAAGGATCCTCTTCAATGTCGAATTCATCGTTAATTTCGCCGACGATTTCTTCAATAATATCTTCAGCCGTAATAAGACCTGCTGTACCACCATACTCATCAAAAAGAATGGCCATATGAATTTGTTGTTTTTGCATTTCAACGAGTAGATCGTTAACTGGTATGGACTCAATCACTGAAATAACTGGACGAATGTAGTCATTCAAGAAAATTTCTCTCGTGACATCGGGTGATACAATATCAGTTAACACTTCTCTGACATTAATTACTCCAAGAATATGGTCTTTGTCTCCATCTACTACTGGGAAACGTGTAAAGCGTTCTTTACGCATAAATTCTAAGTTTTTACTGATTGGATCAGCGATGGAAACCGCTGAAATTTCAGTTCGAGGAACCATGATTTCCTTGGCTACTCGATTATCAAAATCAAAGATTTTACTTACATATTTGAATTCAGACTGATTAATTTCTCCACCTTTGTAGCTGTCAGACAGAATTAAACGTAACTCTTCTTCAGAGTGAGTTACGTCGTGCTCTGACATAGGTTTCAAACCTACTGAACGAGTTAATAAACGAGCTGCTCCATTTAAGAACCAAATAAGTGGGTACATAATTAAATAAAAAGCACGTAATGGTCTGGAAACAAGCAATGTAATTCGTTCTGCTTTTTGAATCGCCAATGTTTTTGGAGCAAGCTCTCCAACCACAACGTGTAAAAACGTCATGATCGCAAATGAAACAACAAAGCTTACAGTTGTAATAACGGCACTACTGCTAATTGGTAACGCCTCAACCACCGGGTGAAGCATTTTTTCAAACGTTGGTTCACCCAAACGTCCAATTCCTAGTGCGGTAATCGTAATCCCTAGTTGGCAAGCAGATAAGTACTCGTCTAGGTTTGAAGTAACTTTTTTTGCCAGAACAGCACTCTGATGACCCTCCTGTACAAGCTGGTCAATCTTTGTACTTCTGATTTTGACGATTGCAAACTCAGAGGCTACAAAAAAAGCTGTGAGAGCAATTAATAAAGCCACGAAAAACAAATTTAAGTATAAATTGTCCAAAAAGATCCCTCTAAAATAGAGGGGTCACCTCCTATTTTGTATAAAAAATAAATGTGTTAAAAATACGAATAGATCGCTCCGTTAAGGTTATATGTGACTCGGTTGCGCTGTGTTTGAAACAAAAACTGTGTGGCAAAAGCTAACTGATCATATTGCGCCGATACTGTATGTGATGCCGCAAGTTTGTCTTTTCTATTCACTGCCCCATCGAATCACCCCTTTAGCTAGTTAATGTATATATATTTTATTTTAACTAAATCATGCCGTCAACGTTTACGTATCCTTAATCTATGCTTTATGAACCCAAAAAAACAGCAAACATATCGAATGTTCTGCTGTTTTTCTTAAGAACAACATTTATTTTTGAGTGCTTCCAAGTAGATAAGCAATAAGTAATCCTGCTACGAACGTAATGCCACAACCTAAAATAGATCCACCGGAATCGATTTGAGAAAATAAAACAATAATTGATCCCGCAACAAGTCCGATCATCACAGCATATGTATGCGTCATATACGCTTTAAACAAATATCGAACCAGCTTACTTGTTAGTAATAGTCCAATCGCAATTCCGGCACCTACCGCAAGAATAACGGGAATTTGTAATGTAGAGATAGCGTTGGTAATTGTGGTATAAACACCTAACAAGAGAAAAATGAGTGAACCACTTATTCCTGGAAGAATGAGTGCAGCACTTGCTAGCCAACCTGCTATAAATAAGAAGAAGTAATTCCAAATACTTAAATCCGTCATTAACGTATCTTCATGTGGTAATAATGAGGTCAAGGCAATAAGAACAAAGGCTGTGAATAAGAATATGTAATGAGTTGGCTTGAATGTCCGCTTAATATCCACTTCTTTTACGAGGATAGGGACAATTCCTAGAATTAATCCGAGAAACAAAAACATGGTTAATGGTTGGTGATTTTCTAAAAGCCAACTAATTATTCTACTGAAAATTAATAATGCACTTCCTACTCCAACTCCGAGCGGAATTAAAAAGCGTAAACTTTGTTTCCAATCTTTAGTAGTCAGTCCATGTAAGGAAGCAATAAAGCGCTCATAGACGCCTAGTACCATTAATACTGTACTTCCACTTACACCTGGAACGAGGTCAGTTATACCCATGGCTAGACCTCTGAATATATTTTTAAATTCAAACAATCCCAAATACCTCCATCTTTGCATTCAATCCTTTTCTAATCAAACCATACAAGCTAAAAAAGGGCAAGCGGTCAATTTACAAGAAACAGTAACAAAACGCTCAAAAAAAAGTAGTGAAAACAGATATACGAAGAGGTCTTTTGGGCGTATACTGTTAAGGGGAAAAGGACAAGGTTGGAGGTAGTCAGATGAAGTTAAAGCAGATGTTATTTATATTAGTCGCTCTTTTTCTTCTCATAGCCATTACAGCATGTGGTGCGGCTGGTAATGACCAAGCAGAAGAGAACGAACCAGAAGAAGTGATCGGTGAACAAGTCGTATTAAAAGCAACAAACTGGGCGTTTGATCAGGAAAGCTATACCGTACCTGCTGGAGATATTAACATTGCCCTTGAAAATGTTGAAGGCCACCATGGCATCGAAGTAGACGGTACAGATGTTGCAATCTCAGGAGAAGGTTCTTATAATACAACGCTTGAACCAGGTGAGTACACAATTCGTTGTACGATTCCTTGTGGCGCGGGTCATGCAGAAATGCTCGCAACCTTAATTGTTGAATAATGCAAAAAGCCAATTCGTGAAAATGAATTGGCTTTTTTGTCCCAAAAAATGGAGCAAGTAAAAACAAGCACTTGATGCATGCTATGAGTAAACAGCTGTTAATTGAGGTGAGTTTATGAACAAGCAGGTTAAGCGAATAGTAGCGATGATGCTTTTAATAAGCATGATTACAGGTATTCAAAGTGAACAAGCATTTGCCTACAACCGAAATGTCCTACATTGGGGCTTTAAGCCAGCTAAGAATGAAGAGATTGCAACAACGGAGCCTGAGTTTATTCGAATGCTTGATGAGTCAGGTGGCTATTTTACGGGAGATACAGAGAGGAAAGTCCTTTATTTAACGTTTGATAATGGATACGAGAATGGCTACACAGAAAAGGTACTTGATGTGCTACGAGATAAAAAAGTACCCGCTGCTTTTTTTGTGACAGGTCATTATCTAGATTCTGCTCCTGATCTCATTAAACGTATGGTGAACGAAGGCCACATTGTTGGAAATCACTCTTGGCATCATCCTAGCTTGCCCGCTATTGATGATGAACGACTAGCGAGTGAATTAATTAAGGTGAAGAAAAGGTTTGCTGAGTTAACTGGTATTGAGTATATGAATTATCTACGTCCGCCAAGAGGGGAATTTAGTGAGCATAGCCTTCATAAAACAGAAGAAGAGGGTTATATAAATGTATTTTGGTCACTTGCTTATGCAGATTGGGATGTGAACAAGCAAAAGGGCGGGGATTATGCCTATAATAAAATTATGGAGCGAATTCATCCGGGAGCCATCATGCTTTTGCATTCAGTCTCAAGTGATAACGCAGAAGCTCTTCCACGAGTAATTGATGAAGCGAAAAAGCAAGGCTATACATTTGAGAGCTTAGACGATCTAACAGTACAAAAGCAGATTCCTTCTTTCTGATCAACAAAAAAAGACCTCGATCGTAATGATCCGGGGTCTTTTTTGTCATAAACGTTTAATTCACAAGCGTTTCTTGTCCGATTGCTGCGGCAATTGTTTTTAATGTAGAGACGTCCGTTACATCAAAGGCAATGGAATGTTTGCTACGTACAATCATGAGACCAATTTCCTTTTCAGCAGAGTCATGAATTGGAAATTTAAGTTCACCATTACACGTCCATTGCATGTCATTTTCAAAACAGGAAGCAGCAACAAGCTTATGATTTAAGTCTTCATAAAGGTAAATTCCAACCCAATCAATATACGGTACAGAACTCACAAGGCTTTCTACTGTCTTTTCAAATGTAGATTGAGCGCTTTTTCGTTTATAGACATGCGCCATAATTTTTAGAGACGCTACGTCTGTGGGGATAGACAAATTGTTTCACTCCTCTACTGGCCATTACGGTTCTATTCTATCAGAGAAAAAGCGATACGTGTTTAGTAAGTTTAGGAAGATCAGTGAACATGGTATACTTCATTTAGTGATGTATTTATAGGAGTGTCAAAAATGAAATCAGCTAAACAAGCAAGTCCCACAAACAAAACAAAGGTGGAGGTTGGACAGCAATTTCCGCTTACAATAAAAAGGCTTGGCATTAACGGAGAGGGAGTAGGCTACTATAAGCGTCATGTGGTCTTCGTACCTGGTGCTCTCCCTGGAGAAGAGGTTGTAGCTAAGGTTACTCAAGCAGGCGAACGCTTCTCAGAAGCAAGCATTAAGAAGATTCGTAAGTCATCGCCTGAACGGATTACACCGCCGTGTCCGATCTATGATCAGTGTGGAGGCTGCCAGCTTCAGCATATGGAGTACGCCGCAACCTTACGTGAGAAGGCAGACATCGTGAGACAAGCCTTTGAGCGGTATACTACGATTAAACACGAGTCATTGACCATTCAACAGACAAAGGGTATGAAGGATCCTTGGTATTATCGTAACAAAAGCCAGATGCAGGTTAATAAGACAAAAGGCGTTGTACAAGCAGGATTGTATGCTGAGAAATCGCATAAATTGATTGACCTGTCTGCCTGTATGGTCCAACATAAGCGCTCGAATCATGTGACTCAGGTGATGAAGCAGATTCTACAAGACTTAGATATTTCGATCTACAATGAGCGAAAACATCGTGGAGCAGTCCGCACAATTGTCACTCGTGTAAGCTTTAAAACGGGTGATGTTCAGCTTGTCCTTGTGACGGCAGAAGAAACCCTTCCAAAGAGAAAGCAAATGATGGAAGAAGTGAAGAAGCGACTGCCTGAAGTGACATCATTTATGCAAAATATTAATGATCAAAAAACCTCTATCATTTTTGGAGAACGTACAACGCTTGTATCTGGGGAAGAGACTCTTGAAGAAACACTTGGAGATGTATCATTTTCACTTTCTGCGAGAGCATTCTTTCAATTAAATCCTGAGCAAACGGTTGTTTTATATGATGAAGCTAAGAAAGCAGCTAAACTGACAGGGAAAGAAAAGCTTGTTGATGCGTATTGTGGAGTGGGAACCATTGGATTGTGGCTTGCTGATCAAGCTGCAGAAGTAAGAGGTATGGATGTCATCCCTGATGCAATTGATAATGCCCGCGCGAATGCTACAAACAACCATGTCCAAGCATACGAGTATGAGGTTGGAAAGGCAGAAGAATGGCTGCCCAAATGGGTGAAACAGGGCTGGACACCGGATGTCGTCGTTGTCGATCCGCCTCGAACGGGCTGTGATCAAAAGCTACTCACCACCTTAAAACAAACAAAGCCATCACGTATTGTGTATGTATCCTGTAATCCATCTACTCTTGCAAAGGATGTTGAACAGTTAAGAGCGGCGGGTTACAAGGTAGCGAACATCCAGCCAGTCGATATGTTCCCGTGGACGGCGCAGGTTGAGTGTGTGACAGAATTGGTCAGAGAAAAGTAAATCTTAAAGAAGCTGGGACATAACAGTAAAACACTAATGAAAACACGAACATAGCAAAAAATCCGCTACAGGAGAATCCCTCGCACCCGCGAGGGACGGCCTCAGCCTCTTTTGCGGAAAACCACCGCTACAGAGTCTTCACCACGTACTATTCCATAGGAGCCTAGGGTTCTGCTTTCGCTTGTTCTATAATTTAAAATACGAATGGCGAATGATTCAATTGTTGATTCATTCGCCATTTTCCAATTGTATTTTAGTTATGTCCGGGCTCTTCTTTCATTTGCATGAGAACGTTATCACATTAAGAGTGAATCTGTTGTTTTTTACTAGAATGAATGATAGACTTCAACCCGTAACCTGTCTATTGCAAATGAGTCGTTTACAGTTAGAAATGTAACCGTTCTCTTTGTTTGTAGATGTGATCGTAATTTAGCCTATTATACACACAATCACTTTAACAATGTGAAGAGAGAAAGGGTGCGTAAAGATGAAAATTACAGCTTACGAATTGTTTCAAGTACAGCCTAGATGGTTGTTTCTGAAAATTGAGACGGATGAAGGGTTAATCGGTTGGGGAGAGCCAGTTATTGAAGGGCGAGCTTCAACTGTTAAAGCAGCCGTTGACGAACTGATGGAATATTTAATTGGAAAAGACCCACTTCAGATTGAGGATCATTGGAATGTCATGTATCGCGGAGGATTTTACCGGGGAGGTCCCATTCTCATGAGCGCTATTTCAGGCATTGATCAAGCACTGTGGGATATAAAAGGGAAGTACTATAACACGCCAATTCATCAGCTATTAGGTGGAAAGGCAAGGGAATCCATCAAGGTGTATTCATGGGTTGGTGGAGATCGACCGTCTGATGTGGCTGCACAGGCAAAAGCGGTAGTTGATAAAGGATTCCAAGCCATTAAGATGAATGCCACGGACGAGCTCCAATACATCGATTCATATGAGAAGATTGACCGGGTACTTGCAAATGTGTCGGCTATTCGAGAAGCTGTCGGTCCTTATGTCGGAATTGGAATAGACTTTCATGGGCGTGTTCATAAACCAATGGCCAAAATACTCGCCAAAGAGCTTGAGCCATTTAGACCAATGTTTATTGAAGAACCTGTATTACCGGAGAACAATGAGGCCCTACGAGAGATAGCAAGTCATACAGTAATTCCTATTGCAACAGGTGAACGTATGTATTCAAAGTGGGACTTTAAGAATTTATTAAAAGATGGCTATGTAGACATTATCCAGCCTGATTTATCTCACGCAGGTGGTATCACAGAAAACAAAAAAATCCTTTCAATGGCAGAAGCATTTGATGTAGCGGCTGCTCCCCATTGTCCACTCGGCCCCATTGCATTAGCAGCATGTCTTCAAGTAGATGCCACATGCCACAATGCGTTTATTCAAGAACAAAGTCTTGGTATTCACTACAATGAAGGCTCTGACTTACTTGATTATTTAACGGATGGTAGCGTGTTCAAATATAAAGACGGATATGTAGATATCCCGGATAAGCCTGGACTTGGTATTGAAGTTAATGAAGAGCATGTCCGCAAAATGGCTGAAACGAGTCACAATTGGCGCAATCCAATCTGGAGACATAAGGATCAAAGTGTAGCTGAATGGTAAGGAGTGTGTAAGATGTCCACAACAGGTTTAATTTTAATCACCGTAATTGGTGTAGCTGTTTTATTATTTTTAATCATGTACTCAAAAATGCAGGCCTTTCTCGCATTACTAATCGTGAGTATCTTAATTGGACTTGCTACAGGAATGAGTCCTGGATCGCTTCTTGAAACGATAGAAGACGGAATGGGAGGAGCACTTGGTTTTATTGCCATTGTCGTTGGACTTGGTGCGATGTTCGGTGAAGTATTAAGAAGCTCAGGGGGAGCGGAGAGGTTAGCCTTTACGCTAGTAGACAAATTCGGGGAAAACCGAGCTCAATGGGCCTTAGGATTAACAGGGTTTCTAATTGCTATACCAGTGTTTTTGGATGTTGCGCTTGTCATCTTGTTACCTATTGTATATAGCTTAGCATTACGTACCGGAAAGTCATTGCTGTATTATGCGATCCCACTGCTTGCTGGCCTGGCTGTTGCGCACAGCTTTATTCCTCCGACACCGGGACCCATTGCGGTTGCTCAAGTGTTGGGTGTTGATCTAGGGTGGATGATGCTGTTTGGAGTGATTGCAGGGATCCCCGCCTTAATCGTTGCTGGACCAATTTTTGGCCGGTATATTGGGAATAAGGTGTTTGTAGGTGTACCTGATCACGTGGTACGTGCGGCCGAAGAAGCTAGTACATCAAATAAAAAGCTACCTAGTTTTGGGTTAATCTGTTTTATTATTTTAATCCCATTATTTTTAATTTTGCTAAACACGGGTGGAGATATTTGGTTACCTGAAGGGCAAATTAAGGCTGTAGTCACCTTTGTTGGACATCCGTTTGTTGCTTTAATCATAGCTACTCTTTTAGCTATGTATCTCTTGGGAACTCGTAGAGGGGTTTCTAAGCAAGAACTGCAGAACATGGCGACAAAAGCACTCGAGCCTGCAGGTATTGTTATTTTAATAACTGGAGCAGGAGGAGTGTTCAAGGAAGTGCTCATTCAGAGTGGAGTCGGTGATGCGATGGGAGACTTGCTTTCAGCTTCAGGTTTTCCACTTGTATTGTTAGCTTTCTTAATCTCAACCTTTGTCCGTGTAGCACAAGGCTCAGCGACTGTGGCGATGATCACAGCAGCAGGGCTTGTTTCACCAATATTGGATATGGCAGACTTATCTCAGCCGTCCTTGGCGCTTATTGCCATCTCAATCGCTTGTGGAGCCACAGTATTATCTCACGTAAATGACACTGGATTTTGGCTTGTTAAACAATTTTTAGATATGACTGAGAAGGACACTTTAAAATCATGGACTGTGATGGAAACGATTATTGGACTTGTCGGATTTGCGACTGTTTTTGGACTTAGTTTCTTCTTTTCATAAAGATGGTAGAGCCCGAATGAATGCGTCTGGATTCGTTCGGGCTCTTTCTAATTAAGATAGAGGCAGATAGTTGCTATCCCAATAAGCTATCTATTATAGTAGAACATGTTTATATCGCATGGTTAGAAGGTATTAGGTCTTTAAGGGTTTTTGGTTGATTAAGCTAAATCGATGCACATAATCCCAAAAGTAAACTAAACTGTTTCTATGCTAACAGGAAAAGAGATCAGTGAGTCATCACCTTAATGGGAAGGAGGACAACGTGAATTTATTTAAAGCACATATTATACATCCACATACACATGTCCCGTTAATTGTTTACTTTAATCAAAGTGATGGATTCGTTAGTTTTGAACGAGATGAGAAGGTCTTAAAAGCTATTTATTTGGTGAAAAGTGACTTGGCGCAAAACGAATCATTCCAAGAGAGTTTAAAGCGCACGAGTCACCTATGCCATACACAATACCCATTAGATACAATGGAAGAGGTTATTGAATTTCTAAGCAAGATAGGCATTGATCCAAAGGAGATTGAGTTTGAACAGGTGATTGTTCATTAAATTGTGAGCGGGAATGAAAAGATGCGAGTATCCAATTGGATACTCGCATCTTTTTATTTATTCTTCGTTATCAACTGGATACACACCATTTTCATCATGATGCTCTCTACCCGTGAGTGGTGGATTGAATACACATACCATACGCATATCTCCGCCTTCATGGGCACGCAACAGGTGCTCATCGTGCTCATCTAATGCATAAATGTCACCAGCCTTGATTGGCCAGACTTTACCATCCTTAATGGTTTCTACTTCACCAGAGCCTTCAATGCAGTACACTGCCTCCAAGTGATTTTGATACCAGATGTGAGTTTCTGTGCCAGCTCGGATAATGGTATCATTTACAGAGTAGCCCATACCGTCTTTTTTAAAAAGCAAGCGTCGACTTACCCAGTTTCCGTTTTCTGCTTCAACTTCTCGATCTGTTCCAATTACATCGTTCAGTGATACTACTTTCATCTCATATTCCTCCAGTTCAAAATGACTTACCCATTTGTCACTAATTCTTTTGGATTCACTGTTGCTTCTACTGATTCTTTAATCATGTGAAGTCCTTTTTCAAGCTCTTCATCAGAGATTGTTAGAGCAGGGAAGAGCTTAAAGACCTCATCTTTTGGTCCTGCCGTTTCCATAATTAGACCTCTTTCAAACGCTTCGGCGGCGATTTTCTCAGAAAGACCTTCTTTCGCAGAGCACACACCAACCATAAACCCTCGTCCTCTTACTTGACCTTCTAGTTCTGGATAACTTGCTACAAGATCTTCTAAGAATGAATACAGGCGTTCAGATTGTTTCGCAATCTTCTGCTCAAATTGGTCATCCTTCCAATACGTAAGCGCTGCCGTTGCAGTGACAAAGGCATGATTATTTCCACGGAACGTACCATTGTGCTCACCTGGCTCCCAGATGTCGAGTTCCGGTTTAATTAACGTCAAAGCGAGTGGTAGACCATAACCACTAATTGACTTGGAAAGACAAACAATGTCAGGCTTAATTCCAGCTTTCTCAAAGCTAAAGAACGTACCTGTTCTTCCGATTCCCGCTTGTACATCATCAACAATTAAAAGAATGTCCCAGCGCCTGCATATTTCCTCCACTTTTTTAAGCCACTCGTATCGTGCGGCGTTAATACCGCCTTCACCTTGGACTGTCTCGAGAATAATGGCTGCCGGTATGGCAACACCGCTGCCTCCATCTTCTAGGAAGCGCTCGAGATACTCCAGAGTGTCGAGCTCATCGCTGACAAAGTTGTCATAGGGCATTGTTACAGTGTGTGTAAGTGGAATGCCAGCACCTTTTCGTTTAAAAGAGTTTCCTGTGACTGAAAGAGCCCCAATCGTCATACCATGAAAACCGTTTGTAAAACTGATGACGTCTGTTCGACCCGTTACCTTTCTAGCAAGCTTTAGTGCACTTTCTACTGTATTAGTACCTGTTGGGCCAGGAAACATAACCTTGTAATTCAAATCGCGTGGTTTTAAGATTGTGTCGTTGAATTCTTTAAGGAAAGTCGCTTTCTCCGTTGTCCCCATATCAAGCGAATGAGTGATTCCATCATTCATAATATAGTCTACGAGTTTTTCCTTCATCACAGGGTCGTTGTGACCGTAGTTAAGTGCACCTGCACCTGAGAAGAAGTCAATGTATTCCTTTCCATCTTCATCCCACATTTTTGATCCTTTTGCCTTTGTAAAAACGGTGGGGAAACTGCGGCAGTAACTTCTAACCTCTGATTCCAACTGAGCAAATATGTTCATATCCGTTTTTTGAGTCATGTTTTAAAGTACTCCTCCTTTAGATATATACCTGTATCTTGTTTATACATGGAATGGACCAATTCTAAATAGTTGTTCTTTTTCATGGCTGTTATCTGGGAAAAGGGAAGCTGAAAAGTGATCTGTTACTTCACATTGTGTGTTGAACTCTCTTCCAAGCTTGTGGAATAACGCTCTTGATGCTTCATTAGAAGGAGTAACTGTGGCTTCAATAAAGTGGACTTGATCCGCATTCCATTGCGCTAATTCCTTAATCATTCTGGAAGCGAGTCCTTTCCCTCTTTGAGAGGAATCAACACCAACCTGCCAAACAAATAGAGTGTCAGGGCGGTCTGGTTGAATAAAAGCCGTCACGAACCCAACTAGTGCATCATCTTGCTTAGCTACGACACATGTATCGGTAAAGAAATCAGCCATCATCATATACTTGTAAGGTGAATTCTGATCGAGAGTCGTATTGTTTACGAGTTCCCACATTGCTTTACTGTCTTCTTTTTTTGCTTTTTCGAATGTAACTGGAACGATTGTTGCTGTTTGTTTGCTCATTGTCTTCACCCCTTTTTAAACTGCTATATTTTTTAATTGGAAACAAACTCCACTCACCATGTTAACGATAAGCAGGGGGAGAGGCAAACGACCTATGAAGCCATAAGTCCGCATGAAACTCCCTAACTACGACTGAGCAGACGTAGCCCCCATCATCTATTTGTTTCCTGTATATAGGTACCCCATGAACCGAAGCTTAAACCACAATTATTTGAACTTTTTAAATGTTAGCTTATTTGGTTATTTAACCGATTAGATCAGTAAGAGCGGGCTTCAGCTCACTGTAGTTGAATGTATATCCAAGTTCCTTTGCTTTCCTTGGGAATACCTTTTGACCATCAACGATCAGTGTACTCATTTCTCCTAAAAGGGTTGTCATAGCGATTCTAGGTGCAGGTAACCAGTGAGGTTTTCCAATGACCTTTGATATGGTTTTACCAAATTCAATCATCTGCATCGGGTTTGGAGCTGTAATGTTTAATGGTCCGTGAACTTCGTCGTTTTCAATGGCAAACTGATAAAGTGACACTAGATCATCGATATGAATCCAAGACATCCACTGTTTTCCTGTCCCGAGCGTGCCCCCAGCAAAAAGCTTATAAGGTAAAACCATCATAGGAAGGGCACCTTCTTTTGAATCCAATACAATGCCGATTCGTCCAAAGACTACTCTTAGCCCAAGATCTTCAGCTTTCTTTGCGCAAGCTTCCCATTTCTGAGTGACCTCTGAGAGAAAGTTCTGTTTATCTGGCTTAGAGCCTTCGACAAAGTCTTTTGAATCAGATACACCATAATAGCCGATGGCTGAAGCATTAAGTAAAACGGTTGGTTTTTGTTTGAGCTTTTGAATGATGGAGAGCACAGCTTGGGTAGCCTCCATACGACTGTTTAAAATCTTTTCCTTTTTTTCTTTTGTCCAGCGTCCCATAATGGATTCACCAGCTAAGTTAACGATTGCATCGATTTCTTCAAGCTCGACTTCAGGCTTGGCATCCTGGCTCATCCATTTCACATAGGAAACATGGTCCTTTGATTGTTTGCCTTCTAAATTACGTGTAAGAATGAGGACTTCATGTCCGGCAGAAGTTAGCTTTGAAGTTAGCTTTTGTCCAATAAATCCACTGCCTCCTGTGATTGCGATCTTCATATTTAGCCTCCTAAAGTGTATGATGTTACAGTGAGTATACCCGAATGTCTGCAGGTTCAAGACTTCTTTTGCTAAGAAGGAGGATACGTATGGCTGTGATTAGTCGAGTTACAATGCAAAAGCGCAATAAGGAACGATTGAATATATACCTTACAACGGAGGGGAAGGAAACATTTGGTTTTGCTGTTGACCAGAATGTTTTTGTAAAATATAACTTACGTAAAGGGTTAGAGATTGACGAAGAAGCTATAAAAGAGTTAATTGATGAAGATGAAAAGAAAAAGACCATTAATCTCGGGCTTCATTATTTGTCTTACCGCATGCGAACGGTTCAAGAAATGATTGATTATCTGGAGAAAAAAGAACGACAACCTGAACATATTAAAGCGGCTATTGCTACATTTGAACAACATGGATACTTAGATGATAAAACCTTTGCCACATCCTATATTCGGTCAAAATCCGTTTCTCAAATAAAGGGACCGATGAAGCTCAGTCAAGAGCTTAAGCAAAAAGGAGTTCATCAGACTGTGACCGAAGAAGCGCTTGATCAGTTCAATGCAGATGATGAGCGAGCACTTATTGAAAAGTGGGTTGAGAAGCAAAAGAGAAAGTCAGCAAAGGAATCAACTAGTGCCCAAAAACAGAAGCTGTTTCAGCAGCTGCGTGGCAAAGGGTTCCGCTCAGGCTCGATTCAAGAAGTACTTGAACACTTAGAGCCGCAAGAAGACACAGACGAGCTGGATGCATTAACGTACCAGGCTGAAAAGCTTGAAAGAAAACTTGCAAAAAAGGTTACAGGAAATGAATTACGTTTTAAAATGAAACAAGCCTTGTATCAAAAGGGGTTTTCAATTGGGATGATTGAATCCTATCTAGAGAAAACAGAAAGAGGGGATGACGGGGATGAGTGAAAAGCGTTTTAGTGAAATGACGGCACCTGAATTAAGACAAGAGATTGTTGCGTTAAATGAAAAAGCGAAAAAAGCAGAGCAGATGGGAATGGTTAACGAATTTGCGGTGTATGAGCGTCGTGTTCTGTTAGCGAAAGCGTATTTACTAAATCCAGAAGATATTAAGCCTGGACAAACGTATCCGTTAAAAGATGGAGAGTCCACTTTCTCGGTTTCCTATATGAATGGGCATTTTGCTTGGGGTTATCGTAATAATGAAACGAATCTAGAGGGAATTCCGATTTCACTAATTGAACAATGAAAAAAAGCAGGGAAGTGAATTCCCTGCTTCAGGTGAACATTACGTACGGGTTCTCATTTGTTTCTCTAAAATAATGTTGTGCTGACTTTGTTCGGTTTCGCCATTCACTTGGTTAAAGGACTTTTTAGCATTAGCCCGTGGCGATTGAAAGGGATCTTTGTAGTGAGAGCTAAAACGTTGTTTATGACTCATTACATCTGCACCTCCGTCATTTGCTTGAATGATTGGTGTTTGAGCGAAACATCCGCTCTTGAGGTCGATCCGCAATCGTACCATCAGCACGTTTTGAAGAGAATTCAGGTTTTGCTTTAGGCTCTCCCGATAAGGAGATCCTACCTGGAAAATGAGATGCTTTGTTTCTCATGCTGCAGCCTCCTCTCCTGGTGGCCTACTTCTATTGTGTGTTAGAAGCGAAGAACTATAAGACGTAATTATTGTAAAGGAGAATGATAAATGGAAAAACGATTTGAAGAGCTAGCTGAACGACTTCTTGAAAAGAACGCTGAGATGACTCGTGACCAAGCACGAACTTGGGTGGAGAGTCTATGGGAGGACTTTGAAGCAACTCGGGCAAAGGCAGGTCGTCCGTATAGAGGACCTGAAACAACTGAAGCGATTGTAATTAAATGGATTGAGCAGTATGGTCCATACCTACATCGATATGAGCCAGGTCAAAAGAAATTCAGTCACTTGAACGAATAAGTTAGACAAAAAGGAGGAGACCCTTTGGTCACCCTCCTTTTTCATTACGTAACAACCTTTAATTTCTTTTGAAGTGTTTCTTCACTAAATACCCAGCCTGTATAGGAAGAAACAATGGTATAATCTTGGTCCATTTGAACAATGGCTACAAAGGGATAATGTCCTTTACTTCGGTAGCGCAAATCGTAAAAACGAACCTCTTGCATGCCTTCCTTACTCTCATCAACTTCCCATCGATATGTTGGCGAGAAGGATAGAAATGCGGACAAGTTTGGATCTTTTCTTGCTGCATTAATAATATCTGTCTCTGGAATGGGTACGAACTTATATCGTTCAAAAAAGTTGATTTCACGCTGTCTTGATTCTGCTACATGAAGCATAGTAGGTGTTCGAATGACAAGATGCCATTGATTCCAACGAATGGACGGTGAAACAAAAATATGTGTGGCATCAGGGTGCAGCTGTCTTGCATTTTGGACTACTTGTTTTTTCTCAAGGATTCTCCAACCATAATACACAAATAAAAGTCCGTATAGAGTTAAGAACACAGGTCCAGCTGATAGTAAATTACTCCACCATAAAAGAATGGCAACTAAGTGTGCTGTGAAAATGAATGGGTCAAAGATATTTATGACTCCAAGGGCAATCCACCTATTTGAAAAGGGACGGAGTGCTTGAGTTCCATAAGCATTAAAGATATCTACAAATACATGTAGGAAAACAGCAATAAATGTCCACAGCAGTAAATGTAGCCAATCTGATCCACTAACTAAAAGAGATACAACTCCAGAAATAAGAAGTGTCCAGATTAATACTGCCGGAATGGAATGTGTGAGGCCGCGATGGTTTCGAATATATACGGCGTTATTTCTTAATTTTAGAACGGTGTCAAAATCGGGTGCCTGTGAACCAATAATTGCGCAAGCCATAACAGCACCAGGCATCACAGGATTAGATGCGACTGCAGGGTCTATCGTTGCTAGTCCGCCAAGGCTAATACCCATCACAATATGTGTTGTTGTATCCATGAAACAGGGGAGCCTCCTTTAATGGTTCCAACCCAAATCAGGTGATAAGGATGAGTGGTTTATGAATCAATCAATACGTGTGTTTATTGAATATAAAATTCAAGCTGATGCGAAGGTTTCCTATGAAACACATATGCCTACCATCTTAAGCGAGTTGGCTCAAGAAGGAGCAACAAACATTGAATGGTTTGAGGCATGTGATCAACCTTTGTTGTACGTTGAAATGTTTGACGCATCATCGTTATCCCATTATCAGCGTTTAAAAGAGCTTCGTCAAATCAAAACCCATACCGTTTTTGGAGAACTAGATCATTCAATTGATGGTGGCCTTATTAAGATGCATTGCTGGGCCTTTGCTAAAAAGACGTAAGGAGTGAGCATGTTTGGAATTACGCTGTACAGAAAAAATAGATATTAAGGCTTTTAGATCCCAGCTTATAAGCTGGTTTTACCATAACCAACGCGACCTTCCGTGGCGCGAAAATAGGGACCCATATCGTGTTTGGGTTTCGGAGATTATGCTCCAACAAACAAGAGTAGATACCGTTATTCCTTTTTACTTAAATTTCATGCGCCAGTTTCCAACACTTACTGCATTAGCTGATGCGACAGAAGATGAGATTTTAAAAGCGTGGGAAGGCTTAGGTTATTATTCCCGCGTACGAAATTTACAAACGGCAGTCCGTGAAGTTGTTGCAGAATACAGTGGAATTGTTCCAAATACAAGGGAAGAAATTTCTACATTAAAAGGGGTAGGACCTTATACCGCAGGAGCTATTTTAAGTATTGCTTATAACAAAGCTGAACCCGCTGTAGATGGAAATGTAATGAGAGTGCTATCAAGGGTACTACTTATAGATGAAGATATTGCAAAAGCAAAAACAAGAAAAACCTTTGAACAAGAACTTTACGAACTAATTGATCCGGACGATCCCTCCGCCTTTAATCAAGGTTTAATGGAGCTTGGTGCACTTGTCTGTACACCTACCTCACCTGGTTGCCTGTTATGTCCAGTGCAAAGTGAGTGTGGGGCATACAAACAAGGTTTACAAAATGAGCTTCCGGTGAAATCAAAAAAGAAGAAGGCTGTTCCTAAGCAAATGGCTGCATTTATTGTGCGAAATAAAAAAGGGCAGTTACTCATTGAAAAACGTTCTGAGAAGGGGTTACTTGCAGGCTTATGGCAGTTCCCTAATTTTGAAGTCATTCAATCTGGTTTTAATCAGGAATTAGAGGAAGGACTAAAAACGGAATATGGAATTCACGCGTATACGTATTCAGAGCCTGTTCAGACCATTGAGCATGTGTTTTCGCACATCATATGGAACATTTCTGTATTTGAAGCAGAGGCAGAAGAAGCAATCTCAACAAAAGAAACGTCCTTACGTTGGGTAACGGAAGCTGAATTGGAATCATTTGCTTTTCCGGTGTCTCATCAAAAGATCATTACTCAATCCATTCGAGGTGAATAAGCATGGACTTGCAATTAAACGGTAAGGTAGTTTTTGTTACAGGTGGTTCAAAAGGCATTGGACGGGCCATTGCCGAAGCTTTTTTAGAAGAAGGAGCGACAGTTGCCATTGCAGCTCGAGGTAAAAATGAATTACAGCTATGTGCAAAGGAACTGAAGGTCTTTACAGTACAAGCTGATCTTTCGGTTGAGAGTGAACGCGAACGTGCTTTCCAAGAGGTAACAGAAACACTAGGTACCGTAGATATCCTGATCAATAATGTAGGTGGAAGTAATGGTTCTACAGTGGATGAAACAGAAATGAATACATTTCAAGAAGCCTTTGATTTAAATTACTTCTCAGCGGTTCATTTTAGTAAATTAGCGTTTCAACAGATGAAGCAAAACCAAAATGGAGCAATTGTTAATATCTCATCTGTGTTTGGTCGTGAATCAGGGGGGAAGCCGACTTACAATGGTGCTAAGGCTGCCTTAATTAGCTTCACTAAAGCCTTTGCGGATGAAGCAATTCAATATGGAGTTCGTGTAAATGGTGTTGCTCCAGGATCTATTTTACACCCGTCCGGTAACTGGCAAAAAAGAGTGGATGAAAACCCTGAGAAGATGAGGGCATTTGTCGAAGCGGAAATTCCGGCTGGACGATTTGGTTCGGCTGAAGAGGTCGCTCACACTGTTGTGTTTTTAGCCTCGCAAAAAGCAAGCTGGGTTATTGGGGCAACCTTAAACGTTGATGGGGGACAATCAAAATCAAATTTTTAAACAATGCCTGCCTGGTGTTCAACTGTATGTGGACCCAGGCTTTTATTTTAATGTAGCTGCTTTAACTAGAATCCTTTGTGTTAAAATATCATTGAATACATTGTAGATTTCATTTTAGGGAAATAATCTGATATTTTAACATTTGGGAGGGGTTTCTATGATTCAAAAACTAGGACAAGTCATGCTTTATGTAGAGAATCAAGATCAATCAGTCGCATTCTGGACAGAGGTATTAGAATTTCAGGTGATATCAGATCAAACTGGACATGGAATGCGTTGGATTGAACTGGCTCCGAAAAATGGTGAAGGCAGCCATATCGTGTTGCATAACAAAACCAAAATTGCTGAAATGTCACCGGAATTATCATTGGGAACGCCGTCCTTAATGTTTTACGCTAGTCAATTGGATGAACTGTATCAATCGATGAAGGACAAAGGCATTATAGTTGGAGAGATCGTTGATATGAGAGCAGGAAGAGTATTTAACTTTTCAGATTACGAAGAGAACTATTTCGCAGTGATGGGAGTGTAGATATTGCAATAAAAAGACGTGTGGACTCGACTAAAGATTAATATGAAAATGGCGAATGGTTCATCAATCAAATCATTCGCCATTCGCATTTTTTATTATGAATCGAGCGAAAGGAGAACCCGAATCTCCTGTGGATAAATAAGCGGTGAAGACTCTGTAGCTGTGGGTTTACAGCGGGTAGGCTGAGGCCGTACTACGCGGGTGGGGGATTCTCCTGCAGCGGATATCATGCTATATTCATGTTTTAAGATCTACTTTAATTTTGTTTCAGTCTCTCGTTTTTGACGCGAATGCTTACTCACATCTCATTATTAATCAAATGAATCTCTTTAATCTTAGCCTTAGTTTCTTCTGTACCTAACTTATACAACTCATCGAAAATGTCATTTAACCCTCGCTGATACTCGTTTTTATCTGCATCGCCTTCCATGTCATCAAAATGCCTAAAGCTAATGAGATTACCAAGCTCAACATCATGGGCTTGAACCTCGTGCAGTAAGTGTTCAAGATCCTCACGTTCACTTAGCGTCGCTTCTATTTCATACTCAATAAGCTGGCCATCATTGACACGAACGGGACTGATTGTATCCATGCTGATTGGATTGAGGTTCACATAATAAAGCTGCTTGTCTTCCTCGTTAGTCATAATGAATTTCCGTCCCTTGTGTATAGGTTGCACTATGATGCATGCCACCTCTTGATTCAATTTCTTTTATAATCTGAGTATGAATGGATGCACCTTCCTGATTTAAATAAGGAGCAATTTGTCCTAAGCTATGGTGGAAATAAGCAAGTTCTTTATCTGTCCATTTGTCCTTGCCCATCATTGAAAGCTCCGTCATATCACGTCCTACATACATTTACAGTCCTCCTCATTTGTTTATTTACGTTTAGTGTGGCTTTCATGGTTGATGGCTATGCGCTATAATAAGTGGGCAGATTTGAATGGAGGAAATAAAAATGAGTCAAAAAGTAGCAGTTGTAACAGGAAGCAGTAGAGGAATTGGTAAGCAAATTGCCTTACGTTTAGCTGGTCTTGGATATGACTTGGTTATCAACTATGCAAGAAGTAAGCAGCCGGCACTTGATACAGCTGCTGAAATAGAAGCAATGGGTCAAAAGGCGATTGTCGTTAAAGCAAACGTTGGGAAGCCAGAGAAATTAAAAGAATTGTTCCAGACTGTAGAAGAAGAATATGGTCGCCTTGATGTATTTGTAAACAATGCAGCCTCAGGTGTTCTTCGCCCTTTAATGGAGTTAGAAGAGAATCATTGGGATTGGACAATGGACATTAATGCAAAGGCGCTTCTCTTTGGTGCTCAAGAAGCAGCAAAGCTTATGGCTAAAAGCGGTGGGGGACGAATGGTTAGCTTAAGTTCACTTGGTTCCATTCGATACTTACCTAACTATACGACAGTTGGAGTATCAAAAGCGGCAGTTGAAGCCTTAACTCGCTACTTGGCTGTTGAGCTTGCACCAATGAATATTGCTGTAAATGCTGTATCTGGTGGAGCGGTTGATACAGATGCTCTTACTCATTTTCCAAACCGTGAAGAACTACTTGCAGATGCAGCCAAACGGACTCCGGCTGGACGTGTGGTAGAGCCGTCTGATTTGGCGAATGCAGCCATTTTCTTATTATCTGATGAAGCAAATATGGTTCGCGGACAAACATTAATCGTTGATGGCGGGATATCGTTATTAACTTAAAAATGTTTGCATAAGTTTTGCGCCTCCAGGACATCTTAATTGTTGTGGAGGTGATAAACCATGGAAAACAAAACAAATACAAACGCTAAGACTGTTCAAAAGCAAAACCAAGCTTCTAAACAAGGGAGCTACAACACTGAATTTGCATCTGAAACAGATGTACAACAAGTGAAGAAACAAAACGCTCAGTCTCAGTCTAAAAAAACACAACAGTAACACTCTGTTTTTATGACAGAGCAAACGTCCTCTGACCAATCGGTTTAGAGGGCGTTTTTACATGTATACATATTAAATCTTATGCTTGTTTTATCATTTCAGGCGCTTACCGTTTCAAAACGATATGGAAAACTGTATAATGAAAGTGGATAAAAAGATGGTTAGTACGTTAATTTTTGCAGTAAACAGGATTTAGCCTGTTTATGGCGTCCGAATCAATAGAAAGGAGCCATTTATGAACTTTCCCAAAGTAGGAAGCAACATTCAAATCCATAGTTATAAACACAATGGATCACTTCATCGCATTTGGGAAGATACAATCGTGCTTAAAGGGACGTCAAAAGTCGTAATTGGTGGGAATGATCGAATTATCGTGAAAGAATCAGATGGTCGAAATTGGCGGACACGAGAGCCGGCAATCTGTTATTTTGATTCAGAGACGTGGTTTAACACAATCGGTATGATTCGTTCTGACGGTATTTACTATTACTGTAACCTTGGCACACCCTTTACATGGGATGACGAGGCAGTAAAGTATATCGATTACGATCTCGACATAAAGGTGTTTCCGGACATGACCTTTAAGCTTTTGGATGAAGATGAATATGAGCTTCACAGTAAAGCGATGAATTATCCTCCGGAGCTTGATGGCATTTTAAGAAGAAGTGTAGATGAATTAATCTCATGGATTCACCAACGAAAAGGTCCATTCGCTCCGCAATTTGTAGAAAGCTGGTACGAGCGGTATCTGCAATATCGATAAGCTAAGAAGCCTGGATTCCAGGCTTTCTTTATTCAGAAGAAGGTGTACGTAATTTGAGTAGTATCCGTAGGTATATGGTGTTTGTTAAGCCATACTGGAAACAAATCGCAGCTACAATTGTAATTGGTATTTTAAAATTCGGCATACCGTTGCTCCTTCCACTCGTGATGATGTACATCATTGATGATCTCATTCTAAATGATGCCTTGAGTCAAGCAGATAAGCTTTCCACCCTGTTTTGGATGATGGGAGGAATGTTTTTTCTTTTTGTCGTTATTCGGCCACCGGTTGAATATTACAGGCAGTATTTCGCACAATGGATTGGGAACAAGGTATTGTTTGATATAAGAGATCAGCTGTTTGGACATATTCAAAAGCTGAGTTTACGTTTTTACTCCAATCGTAAAGTAGGAGAGATCATCTCTCGAGTCATTCATGATGTGGAACAGACAAAGAACTTTGTGATTACAGGATTAATGAACATTTGGCTCGACCTTTTTACGATCGTTATTGCTATTGTCATTATGATGAATCTACATTTTTGGCTAACGATTGTAGCCATATCCATGTTTCCTTTGTACGGGCTATCCATTAAATATTTCTATGCAAGGCTCCGAGGTTTAACGAGAGACCGGTCTCAAGCATTAGCTGAAGTTCAGGGGCACCTGCATGAACGAGTGCAAGGAATGAACATTATCCGAAGCTTCGCTCTTGAGGATCATGAGCAGAAGGCATTTGCCAAACGGAATAATCATTTCTTAGATAAGGCTCTTGATCATACAAGCTGGAATGCTAAAACATTTGCAGTGGTGAATACCATTACGGACTTTGCACCATTACTGGTGTTATTGGTTTCAGGTTATTTTGTTATTACAGACAGCCTTGAGATAGGGGCAATGACGGCCTTTGTTCTTTATATGGAGAGATTGTATAGTCCGCTTAGAAGGCTAATTAACTCATCAACAACGCTTACTCAATCGATTGCATCAATGGATAGGGTGTTTGAATTTGTTGATGAGAAGTATGATATTAAGGATTCCGATCAGGCATCTGATCTAGACAAAGTGAACGGGGATGTATCATTCCAGCACGTATCTTTTTCGTATGAACCAGAAAGTGAACCCGTGTTAATGGACATTAATCTAGATGTTACAAGCGGCGAAACCATTGCGTTTGTAGGCATGAGTGGTGGCGGAAAGAGTACCCTCATTAGTCTTATTCCAAGGTTTTATGACGTGACAGAAGGACGCATTCTTGTTGATAATCATGACATTCGCTCCTTTCGGGTGCGGACGCTCCGAGACAAGATTGGAATGGTTCTGCAGGACAATATTTTATTTAGCGATTCCATTAAGATGAATATTAAGATGGGGAATCCTGATGCGACAGATGAGGATGTCATTCAGGCAGCGAAACTCGCAAACGCACACGAATTTATTCTTGGACTCGCCCACGGATATGATACACAGGTGGGGGAGCGAGGTGTGAAACTATCAGGTGGACAGAAACAGAGAATTGCGATCGCACGAGTTTTCTTAAAGAATCCACCAATCCTCATATTTGACGAAGCAACATCAGCCTTGGATCTTGAAAGTGAGCATTATATTCAAGAGGCGCTTGGTACACTGGCTAAAGATCGCACAACCTTCATTGTAGCTCACCGCTTGTCAACAATCACATCAGCTGATCGGATTGTTGTGATTAAAAATGGACAAATCAGTGAAGTTGGTTCTCATGATGAACTGATGAAGAAGGAAGGCAGTTATCACAAACTGTTTCAAGTCCAGCAACTAAATTAATAAAAAGCCGTGAACTCTAACAGTTCACGGCTTTTCCTATGATGATTCATTATGAGAAGTTACGTTTTCAACTAGTTGATCCAGATACTCTAGTTCTTCATGATATTCAATGACCTCTGAAATGGCGGGCAAAAAGTGATGCCATTGTGCCAAATCAAATTCAGGCTCTTCATAAAGTGTAACAAACAAATTCGTTAACTTCGCTTGACCTTTATCAATATCACTGACTAATTCATCGGAAGGGTTGCTACTCACCTTACCAGCGTATCTCATCATAATTCGGTTATGATACGTTGTTAAATGTTCAAGCTGACTTTGAATAATCTCTCTCACTCGCGGTGGCAGTTCGTCTATTTCGTTTAAACGTTTATCAAAGCTACTTAGCACATCAAGAGCTTTTTTAGATGTATGCACCATCTGTCTAAACACGACTACACGTCTAGCCTTTCCAAAGCTTCGTTTTAAGAAATACGTTCGTTCTTCCTTAAAGAGATCAAACAATGTATCAAGCTTTTCCATCTCAGAGTAAAGACGATCGATATCCTGCTTTAACATTTTCAAATCGGCATCTCTGTGAACAAATAGCATGAGCCACTGAATCGTTTCGTTCACCGCTTTAGTCATTCGTTCATATAACTTCAATTCATATCGAGGTGGAATGAAAATCAAATTCACGATAAATGCTGCTAAAATCCCTAGTATGATTAAAAAGAACCTGCCTGCAGCGAATTGAAGGAAGTTATCACTAGGTGTTTCCATAATAATGATAATGGTTACGATTGAGATTGGAATCGTTGCAGCTTGAAGATTTAGCTTTAAAATGATGGCAATGGATAAGGCAACCACCACACCAACAACAAAGGGCTCATTCCCGAATGTAATGACAAACACTACACCGAGGACGGCTCCAATTACGTTTGCTTGGGACTGGTCAAGTAAGGTTTTAAATGTTCGATAAATCGATGGCTGAATAGCAAATGCAGCCGCGATCGCTGCAAAGGTTGGGGGTTCTAACCCAACCCATTCAGCAAGATACAAAGCAAGAATAATCGCAAGCCCCGTTTTAAATATCCTAGCTCCTAATTTCATCTTGGATGAATCCTTTCCAGGTTAATAAATGAAACAATGATTATTCGAACGTGGCAGCAACCTCTGCAAAGGCAACGTCGGCCGCCTTAAGCGTTTGATCAATGTCTGCTTCTGTATGTGCAATCGTTAAGAACCAAGCCTCAAATTTAGAAGGAGCTAGGTTAATTCCTTGATCAAGCATTGCTTTAAAGAATATAGCGAATTGATCACTGTTGGTAGCATCAGCTTGATCATAGTTCGTAATCGTCTCAGTTCCGAAATACAGTGTTAATGCTCCTTTTACGCGATTCACCGTACATTTAACATGATGTTTCCGCGCAAGCTGTAATAATCCTGTCTCAAGGCGCTCTCCTAATTGGTTTAGGTGTTCGTATACTCCTTCTTCGGCTAACACATCTAGACAAGCAATCCCAGCGGACATAGAAGCAGGGTTTCCTGCCATAGTTCCAGCTTGATAAGCAGGTCCAAGTGGAGCAACCTTCTCCATAATGTCTGCGCGACCACCGTAAGCTCCGATTGGCAGTCCGCCACCAATGATTTTGCCAAGAGCCGTCATATCAGGGTAGACATCTAAATAGTCTTGCGCCCCGCCGTACATAAAGCGGAATGCAGTGATAACCTCATCGTATATAACGAGTCCGCCATGCTGATGGGTTAACTCGTTCACTTGCTGCAGAAACCCAGGAGCAGGCTCAACCATTCCAAAGTTCCCAACAATCGGTTCGACTAAAACAGCGGCAATTTCCGCACCCCATTTTTCTAATGTCTCGCGATATGCATCAATGTCATTAAACGGAACGGTAATAACTTCTTTTGCAATGTTTTTAGTTACCCCTGCAGAATCCGGTGTACCGAGTGTAGCTGGTCCAGATCCCGCTGCAACAAGAACTAAGTCAGAGTGTCCGTGGTAACATCCCGCAAACTTAACAATCTTATCTCGCCCTGTATAGGCACGAGCAACACGAATAGTTGTCATGACAGCCTCAGTTCCTGAGTTAACAAAGCGTACCTTTTCGAGTGATGGAATCGCACCTTTTAATTTGGCAGCAAACTCATTCTCAAGCTTTGTTGGTGTACCATACAATACGCCGTTCTCAGCAGCTGTTTGAATGGCTTTTGTAATCGTCGGATGGGCGTGCCCGGCAATAATAGGACCGTATGCGCCTAAGAAATCAATGTATTTGTTATCATCTTCATCCCAGAAGTATGCACCGGAGCCACGTTTCATAAAAACAGGCGTACCTCCGCCAACTCCCTTGAACGCACGTGAAGGACTATTCACTCCACCTAAAATATGTTCTTTCGCTTCAGTATATAAATGTTCTGATCTAACTCTTTCCATAAAAAAATACCCTCCAGCAATCTAAGTCTCTCTTAGCCATTCAACCATACAGGTAAGGGGTAGGCAAGTTTTTTTGAGGGAGCAAGGTGATTAAAGAAACATAGGATAGGGTAAAAATACATGGAAAGACCTAAAACATTGATAATGAAGAAAGAATCGATTACGATTTATTATAATATGAAGAAAAGGAATGATTAGATGACCGCAGAAGTTGGCAAACAGGCACCAGACTTTACACTACCAATTACAACAGGGGAAACGAAATCTCTTTCAGATTACAAAGGACAGTACATCGTTCTTTACTTTTATCCGAAAGATAATACACCTGGATGTACAACCGAAGCGTGTGACTTTAGAGATTTAACAACACCTTTAAAAGATCAAGGTGCAGTTGTACTTGGTGTTAGTCCAGACTCGATTAAGAAACATCAGAACTTTACCGAAAAATTTTCACTGCCATTTCCACTTTTCTCTGATGAAGAAGCAAAAGCAGCAGAAGCCTATGGAGTATGGCAGTTAAAGAAGAACTTTGGGAAAGAATATATGGGGATTGTTCGCTCAACCTTTATCATTGATAAAGACTTTAACTTAGTGAAAGAATGGCGTAAAGTAAGTGTAAAAGAACATGCCAATGAAGTGCTCGCTTTTCTAAAAGAATTAAATGAAGAGTAGGCTTTTAAAAAAGGGAGGCTCTTATGAAATTACTTGTCTGTATTTTAGATGACTTTTATAAGGAACAAGTGGAAAAAGAATTAAGAGAAAAAGGGTACCGGATGACGGAGCTTGCGAGCTCAGGAGGTTTCTTGCGTAAAGGAAGTACTACGTTTTTATTTGGAGCAAACGAAGATGACTTACCTGGATTACGTGACTCATTAAAAGAGGCATGCTTAAATGTAGAAAAGAAAAAACAACGCAAGGACAAACGACCTCATCGTTACACGTCATTTCTAATGAAGTCAGGCGATTTGTCTGCTCTGCTCGCCAATCAGTAATTCGTCTAATTGACAGGGAGTTTATTCTTGCCTTATAATTATTATAAAGTAAGAATAGGTTTCGAAAGCGAGGTGCGTGACGATGTCAACAAATCATCGCCTGCATGAAGCAGTTGAGGCTCTTAAAAGCACTCGTGTCCGTATGACTCCTCAACGCCACGCCATTTTGGAGTATCTATATGAATCATTGATTCATCCTACTGCAGATGATATTTATAAAGCGCTTGAAGGTAGATTTCCTAATATGAGTGTTGCAACTGTGTATAATAACCTACGTGTATTTAAAGAAGTAGGGATTGTAAAAGAATTGACGTATGGAGATTCGTCCAGTCGATTCGACAGTGTGACAACAGATCATTATCATGCTATTTGTAATGTGTGTGGCAAGATCGTTGATTTCCATTATCCTGGACTAAATGAAGTGGAGTCGTTGGCAGAGCATGTTACTGGTTTTGACGTAAGTGGCCATCGAATGGAGATTCATGGTACTTGTGCAGATTGTAAAGGCAAGGTTGAACATTAAACAGAACAAATACAAAGCCCATCAGCTTAGACCGATGGGCTTTATTTTTTTAGGTTGTTATGATTTACTTGATTTTCGGTTATAGTTTTCATCAAAATCTAGGCCTTCAAGCGTTTTGTCTACAGTCAGTGGCTGATTACAGTGCATACATGCATCAACTCTACCTAAGACCTTAGTGTGTCCTTCGCAGTTAGGACATTGTACAGGAACAGCTCTCGTTGAAAGCATGCCAATAAAAAAGTAGACAACTGTACTTGATATAACAGCGAGAAAGCCAATTAACATGGCAATCGTCATAATAATCGCATTGCCCTTAAAGAAGATGCCTATGTACATAATGAGGATTCCGATAAAGACTAAGGAAAGAGCAAAGGTTCTTATCTTATTAATCTTGTTTGAATATTTAATAGCCATTCTCCGCCTCCTTAGCAAAAGTATAACATAGAAAGCGCATCCAAACAGTCATTTCTATAAAGGTAAAGAAGGAAGTTTATCATTTTTGTTGAATTGAAAGAAATAGACGTTGAACTTTGAGAGCAGTTTTTCTACGGGGAGGAACATCATGGATATTTTATTAAGACAACTCTATCAGGATCAAGCGAGTAAAGAGCACACATGTGCCATTCTCGTTTTAAAGAAGGACGATTCATCCTTTTTAAGTACAGACGGATTTGATGCGATTATTTTGCTGATCTCTGATGGCGTCATAGATTGGGTTAGCAAACATTATGAAGCATCAGGTAAAAGAATTGCCTTTCATACAATGAGTCAAGATATGATGCACCATTCATTAATAACAGGAAATCAACGCCGGTTAATTGATTGGCTTGTGAATGGAAAGATTGTTTATGATCGTAATGAGTTTATGCAGGAAGTAAAGCAGCGCATTGATACATTTCCACCAGGAGACCGTACCAAAAAATTAACGATTCAGTTTGCGAAACTACTCCGTAGGTTTGAAGAGGGCAAGGCACTTTTTAGTCGTGGGTATATTCTAGATGGATTCAGTAATCTATTTCACGCGCTTCATCATTTAGCTAGAATCGCGGTCATTAAAGATGGTTTTTATCCAGAAGTGACGGTTTGGGAGCAAGTAAAAAAAATTGAACCTGAAATTCATAAGCTGTATCAAGAGGCTTTAAATAGTGAAGAACCGCTTAACAAAAGAATTGAATTGTTGATCTTAGCACTAGAGGTAGCTATCATTTCTAAACTGGAACTCGGATCAAATCATTTTTTGGATGTTCTGCGCTCTATTGAAGGAGAAGTTTCGATCTCTGAACTTTTAGCTATTCCAGAGGTTCAAGAATATCGAATTGATCTAGAACTGATTTTAAATGTTTTAATAGAGAAAGAATTTGTTACAATAGTAAAGAAAGAAACACCTGCGAAAGCTATATTTCAAACAAAATATAAAATAAATGATTTTCTTTGAGAAAAGTGTTGACTCATTTCTTGTGGCATGATAAATTATTACTTGTCGCTGCGGAGGAATCTTGCAGCGGACAAGAAAAACTTTTTAAAAAAGTTATTGACTTCCTGATAACGAAATGTTATTATTTAAAAGTCGCTGATAACGACAAACAAGTTCTTTGAAAACTGAACAAAAGCCAAGCGTACGAAGAGATACACGATATCTCATAAGTATAAAAAGTCGTAGTGTAAACTACGCAATTGGAATGTTGATGGAGACATCAACGCCAGCAGTTGAGCAATCAACTCACCACTTTTATGGAGAGTTTGATCCTGGCTCAGGACGAACGCTGGCGGCGTGCC
>NZ_JBNNQX010000020.1:0-43580 GCF_050276055.1 Alkalihalobacillus sp. NPDC127517
TTGTGTGATTACTTGCATCTTAACGGAGGACTTTTTTTGTGTAAATAGGTCAAAAGAAAACCCACAGGAATGCTCCTACGGAACAGAACGCGGTGTAGACACTGTAGCGGCGCTTTTTCCGCGAAAGGGGCTGAGGTCGTTCTTGTGGGTGCGAGGGATTCTCCTGTAGCGGATAAATTGCTGCGTTCGTTTTCCATAAACAATTGACTGTGTTTTTCTCCGGTTCGTTTTTACCTTTACTTTTTACGCAAACCCATCACTTGATCTTCATCTGGTGTAACAAAAACGGTTGTTTGCTTGTCATAGGTTACATACCCAGGCTTTGCACCATTTGGTTTTTTCACATAACGAATACGCGTATAGTCTACTGGAACGGACGACGACATTCGTGCTTTACTGAAAAAGGCGGCGACTGTTGCTGCTTCTTGGATCGTTTCTTCGTCAGGCTCAAGCGAGCGAATGACTACGTGAGACCCTGGAATGTCTTTTGTATGGAGCCACATTTCATCTTGTCTTGCTAATCGGTTTGTTAAGTACTCATTTTGAGTATTGTTTTTACCGACTAAAAATTCAATACCAGTTGTTGACTGATAATGCTCCAGCTGAGGCTTCACGTCTTTTTTCTTCTTGTGTGGTTTTTTCGACTGCTTTTTCTTAATGTAGCCTTCTTCCATGAGTTCTTCGCGAATTTCCTCTAAATCCTTTGGAGATGCACTTTCCATTTGCTGCAATAATCCATCAAGGTAATCCATTTCTTTTTCCGTCAAACTCATTTGTTCTTGCACTGCTTGTATTGAATTTTTGGCCTTATTATATCGCTTAAAGTAGGCTTGGGCATTGTCAGAGGGATTTTTTAACGGATCAAGCTCAATCGTGACCGTTTTGCCTTCCTCGTCATAATAGTCAATGACTTCTGCACTTATATCACCTTTTTTAATTTGATAGATATTAGCCGTTACAAGCTCACCATACTTCTGATAGATCGCTGCTTGGTCAGCATCTGTTAACGTTTTACGCAGTTTTTTTAGTTTGCGTTTATTCTTTTGCCATTCATTTCGTAAGAACCGTTCCAGGTCAAAGGCTTGCTGTCTTACACGATCTCGCTCAGCTTTTCCATAAAAATAACGGTCAAGCATTTGGCTAATAGTAGGGTAGGATAATCGTCTTCCTTCAATATGTGTTAAGGGTACAAGGTAGAAATATTCTTTCTTATCCGTTAACACCATTTCAGGCTGATATGCATGATCTTTAATCGGTTGAATCACTTCTATAAAAGCCTTCGGTAAGCTTTCTCTGTTTACCATTCCTGCCTGGGATACAATCTCTTCAGCGAGCAAGGGAGATAATCCCGCAAACTGCTGGACAAGCTGAGATGAAATTTTTCCAGCGTTAAAGTCGACTTGCTTTAGTACATCTTCTTCGTTTGCATCTACGGGACTGACTTTAAATTGTTCAGGTGGGCGTTTATAAACCCCACCCGGTCCAACGGTACGATAACTGCTCTGGTCGAGCCTTACATGTTTGATGCTATCGATAATGATGTTGGTTTTTGGGTCTATGAGAATGATGTTACTATGACGACCCATAATTTCAATAATCAAACGTCGATCCTTTTCATCACCAAGCTCATCTCGATTCGTTACGTCAAGATGAATAATTCGGTCCATTTGATCTTGTTTAATATCCTTAATCACTCCACCTTCTAAATGCTTGCGTAACAGCATACAAAACATAGGTGGAACAGAAGGGTTGTCGTATTTTTCTTCAGTCAAATGCGCTCTTGCAAAGCTTGCATTGGCTGAAAGTAATAAGGAATGGTTTTTTCCATTTGCTCGAATGGTAAAAATTAATTCCGTTTTAAATGGTTGATAAATTTTTGATATACGGCCATTGGCCAATTGACTTGCACATTCATGAATGACAGCTCTTGTCATAAGACCATCAAAGGACATCGAATCACCTCTTAAAAAAACTCACTTCAACGAGTATAGCATGTTTTTCACCTTGACTGAATAAGATGGCTTGTATAAGAGACTGCTTGGCTTACTTAGTCAGGCTGTAGGTGAGGTGTCTAGATGAATTGGTATCGTGAAGAAGAAGAAGATGTCGTCAGTAAAACCGGCTCGAATGTAGAGGTTGGAATCACAAACAAAGAAGCAAAAAAGCGTTTAAATCAAGTGGGACCAAACAAGCTAGACGAAGGAAAAAAAACACCAGCGATTCTTGTATTTCTTGCCCAATTTAAAGACTTTATGGTGTTGGTGCTGCTTGCAGCTACGTTAATTTCAGGTTTAATTGGGGAAGTCATTGATGCTATTACAATTATGTGTATCGTTTTGCTTAACGGAATACTTGGCTATGTTCAAGAACGTAAGGCTGAGAAATCACTAGATGCACTAAAAGAACTTTCAGCCCCACAAATGACGGTCAAACGTGATGGTGAATGGGTGAAAGTTCCATCTGCTGACGTGGTTCCAGGTGATGTTGTCAGAATTGAAAGTGGGGACCGGATTGGTGCAGATATTCGTCTCCTTCAAACGAATGAACTTCGGGTGGACGAGGCGTCGCTTACTGGCGAATCTGTTCCCGTTCACAAAAAAAGTCAAAGTCTCCAATCTGAAGACATGGAAATTGGAGATCAAGAAAATATGTTGTTTATGGGAACGATGGTCACCCAGGGCAACGGACAAGGCATTGTTGTTGGAACAGGGATGAAAACAGAGATGGGGAAAATTGCTCATCTGCTCCAAACAACGGAAACATTGGTTACACCACTTCAACTGCGTCTAGAGCAGCTTGGAAAGATGCTCATTGCTGTGGCACTTCTTTTAACGGCTTTAGTAGTGGTTATTGGTTTATTACAAGGACATGAGTTAAATACAATGTTTTTAAGCGGCGTTTCCCTTGCTGTAGCGGCTATTCCAGAAGGTCTTCCAGCGATTGTAACGGTTGCCCTTGCACTCGGTGTACAACGAATGATCAAACGAAAAGGGATTGTCCGTAAATTACCTGCCGTTGAAACATTAGGCTGTGCCTCTGTTATTTGCTCGGACAAAACTGGTACATTAACTCAAAACAAAATGACCGTGACGAAGCTGTGGAGCGGTGGACGCTACTGGGATGTGACCGGAACAGGCTATGAGCCAAGCGGACAATTTCTAGAAAACGGGAAAAATGTTCTCCCTGAACAAAACCGAGAGCTTGCACAATTACTTAGCTTCGGTTTACTTGCAAGCCATGCAGAGATTGTTGAACGTAAAGACGAAAAACGATTTAAGAAGGCACATACTGAATATGTTCTTGATGGTGATCCAACCGAAGGAGCCCTTGTCGTAGCCGCTAAGAAAGCCGGTTACAGTCGAGAAGGTCTTACGAAACAGTATCAAGTGATTCATGAATTTCCGTTTGATTCAACGAGGAAAATGATGAGTGTCATCGTTCGAGATCGTTCAGGTAAACGAATCCTGATTACTAAAGGGGCACCGGACGTGATTTCAGCTCGAACAAGCCTGATTTTAAAAAGAGACCGAAGTGAACGAATGAGCGCACAAGGCAAACAAGAACTAGAGGAAGCTGTCGCAACAATGGCCGGGGAGGCACTTAGAACCATTGCGATTGCCTTCCGTGTGCTTGATCCACATGAAATGATACAAACAGCTGATCAAACAGAAAAAGAATTAACGTTTATTGGGATACAAGCGATGATTGATCCTCCTCGTCCGGAGGTAAAGGACTCCATTGCTGAATGTCGTGAAGCAGGAATTCGAACAGTTATGATTACGGGAGATCACAAAATCACTGCATCTGCCATTGCTAGACAGCTTAATATCCTTCCAAATGGAGGACTTGTGGTGGATGGTCAGACTCTTTCAAAAATGTCAGATGAAGAACTAGTCGAGCAAATTGATCGAATCTTTGTGTTTGCGAGAGTGTCACCACAACATAAGCTGCGTATTGTACAAGCGCTTCAGGCGAATGGACATATTGTGGCGATGACAGGTGATGGAGTAAATGACGCGCCTGCAATTAAAGCGGCAAACATAGGGATTGCAATGGGTATTACCGGAACGGATGTGGCAAAGGAAGCATCTTCACTCATTTTAAGTGATGATAACTTTGCGACGATAAAAGATGCGATTAAAGAAGGACGGAATATTTACGAGAATATAAGAAAGTTTATCCGTTACATGATGGCTTCAAATGTTGGAGAAATTCTCGTGATGCTTTTTGCGATGATTCTTGGATTACCGCTTCCGCTTGCTGCAATCCAAATCCTTTGGGTGAACCTTGTTACAGATGGTCTCCCTGCGATGGCACTTGGAATGGATCAGGCTGAAGGAGATGTGATGAAGCGTAAGCCGAGAAGCCAGAATGAAGGAGTATTTGCTAGAGGACTCACATGGAAAATTATTAGTCGAGGTTTTATGATAGGTTTAGTCACGCTTGCTGCTTTCTGGTTTGTATACCAGGAGCACGACGCAGACTTAACGCGTGCTCAGACCGTAGCCTTCTTAACTCTTGTCATGGCACAATTAATCCATGTATTTGATTGCCGCAGTGAATACTCGGTCTATCACCGAAATCCGTTTGAAAATAAATACCTAGTTGTAGCGGTCCTCATTTCAACGCTACTAATGCTCGCTGTTATCTACATCCCGTCCCTACAACCAGTGTTCCATACCGTGCCAATTTCACTCAGAGAATGGTTACTAGTCCTCGGCCTCGCCGCAATCCCAACTGTTGTCCTTGGAGGCTTCCAATTAATGAAACGTGCGAAGTAGATTGTAAATATCTTAGCAAAAGTTTCAATCAAAAAGAACATAAGACTGGTGACCTTAATATAGGGTCATCAGTTTTTTTTTTGTTGAATCCTAAATAGCGGAAATGGAAACGTAGACTCCTGTGGATACAGTGCGCGGTGAAGACACTGTAGTGGCGTTCTTCCACGGAAGGGGCTGAGGCCGTACCCACGGAAAGCGAAGTTTCCATTGTAGCGGCAGATATGCTCAAAACTTTACTATTAGTATTTTTTAGTTCAAAGTTAAAGTAGACTTGTTGTTAAGCGCGGTTTCCGTTAGAATAGAAGGGATGCGATCTCGTTACATAAATGTTTACTTATCCATTGTACAACGTATAAGTAGAAAGTGTTCGTATAATATAAGGAATTATTTGGTTATAATAATGAGAAAAAGAGCAAACGGAGAGACTAGATGGATCAAGTAGACAGGGGGATGCCACTTTGAGTATTCAATTAATTAATATAGGATTTGGCAACATTGTTTCAGCGAACCGGATTATCTCTATTGTGAGCCCGGAATCTGCACCAATAAAACGAATTATACAAGATGCGCGAGACCGTAACATGTTGATTGATGCAACCTATGGTCGTAGAACAAGAGCGGTGATTGTAGCGGACAGTGATCATGTGATCTTAAGCGCTGTTCAGCCGGAAACAGTCGCACAGAGGCTAACGGTTAAAGATGAAAATTCTGAGGATTCGTAAGCTAACAGTTTAAAATGGAGGTACGGTTCACATGAAAAAAGAGAAAGGCCTACTGATTGTGTTATCAGGCCCCGCGGGAGTAGGAAAAGGCACGGTATGTGGAGCATTAAGACAAGAGGAGACAGACATTCAGTATTCTGTTTCAGCCACTACTCGTAACCCGAGAGCTGGTGAAGTAGATGGAGTGAACTATTTCTTCAAGAGCCATGACGAGTTTAAAACAATGATTGCTGAGGATAAACTGCTAGAATGGGCAGAATATGTAGGCAACTTTTATGGAACTCCAGTTGATTATGTACGCGAAACATTAGATAAAGGGCAGGACATTATTCTAGAAATTGAAGTACAAGGCGCCATGAAAGTTAGGGAAAGCTTCCCAGAAGGTGTGTTCATTTTCTTAATGCCTCCGAGTCTTGCTGAGCTAAGAAATCGTATTGTTGGACGCGGAACAGAAACAGCTGAAGTCATTGATCAACGGATGACGGTTGCAAAAGAAGAGATTGATTTAATGAAGATGTACGATTACGTGGTTGAAAACGATGCGGTTGAGCATGCGGTTAGTCGAATTAAGTCAATAGTCACGGCTGAACATTGCAAACGTGTACGCTTAATTGAAAAATACAAAGAACTTGTGGAGGTTGAATAAATGTTATATCCATCAATTGATTCGCTTATGGAGAAATTAGATTCAAAGTATACGTTAGTAACGGTTTCATCAAGACGCGCACGTGAAATTAGTGAGGATGCTCGTCGTGGTCCATTAGTAGATAAGCCAAAATCATATAAGTCAGTAGGCATGGCACTTGAAGAAATCGTTTCAGACAAGCTGACGTTTGAACGTCTACAACCGGAAGACACTGTTGAATAAAAGACCAAACAACCTATTTTTGCGAAAATAGGTTGTTTTCTTATATGATGGAGGAACTATAGAAGAAAGAGGCGGGGAACATGTTAGAGGGCAAAAAAATCGTGCTTGGTGTAACAGGTGGTATTGCATCGTATAAGGCCTGTGACCTAACAAGCAAATTAGTACAAGCAGGTGCAGAGGTTAAAGTGATGATGACTAAGTCAGCGCAAGAATTCGTCCAACCTCTTACATTTCAAGCGTTATCAAGAAACCCTGTTTATACGAATACATTTACCGAACCGAATCCAGAGAAAATTGCGCATATTGATATCGCAGACTGGGCCGATCTGTGTGTTATAGCACCAGCTACTGCAAATGTTTTGGCGAAACTTGCACATGGACTTGCAGATGATATGGTCACAACAACAATGCTTGCTACTACAGCTCCAGTTTTTATCGCACCAGCCATGAATATTAATATGTATAATCATCCTGCTGTTCAAAGCAACATGGAGAAGCTTCAAGACTTTGGCTACCATTTTCTTGATTCAACGGCGGGCTATTTAGCATGTGGATGGGTTGGCAAAGGCAGAATGGCAGAACCGCTTGATATTGTCCAAGCACTGCGCGCGTATTTTACAGAAAAAGATTCGTTTTGGTCTGGTAAAAAGGTATTAATTACGGCTGGACCTACGCAGGAACAGCTTGACCCGGTCCGATATTTCACCAACTATTCTTCTGGAAAGATGGGTTATGCGATAGCGGAAACCGCTGTAGAAAAAGGGGCTGATGTTACCTTAGTCTCCGGCCCAACTTCTCTTGAACCACCTGTTGGAGTAAAGTTGATCAAGGTTCAATCGGCAGAGGAGATGCTTCAAGCAACAACAGAAGTGTTTAAGACGGCTGATGTGACAATCAAATCAGCAGCTGTAGCAGATTATACTCCCTCCATTACTTACGCCCAAAAGCATAAAAAAAAGGACGATCAGTGGGTCGTTGAACTTGAACCAACAACGGATATCCTAAAAACACTCGGTTCAACAAAATCAGCGGATCAATTATTAATTGGGTTTGCAGCAGAATCAGAGAACATCGAGCATTATGCGAAAGCAAAATTAGCCAAAAAGAATCTTGATCTTATTGTCGCCAATGATATATCCGCCAAAGGCGCTGGCTTTGATGGAGATACAAATATTATTTCAATCTATGATCGCTTGGGTGGAGAACAATCCTACCCCCTTGCAAGTAAAAAAGAAATGGCGCAGCATATTTTATTGGCGATTAAAGATTTTGCGAAGGAGCCTTATAACGAATGATTGCACGAACGATTGTCGATGTACCTGCTGCGCAAACAGATCGGTTATTTGACTATCTGATTCCATCTCACCTTGAGGACATCATTCAACCAGGCATGCGTGTTGTCGTTCCATTTGGTCCACGTCAAATTCAAGGATTTGTATTGGATGTCACCCAGACGAGTGATGTTAGTAAGCTCAAATCAGTCGAAGAAGTACTTGATCCAGTACCTGTTCTAACGGACGAGTTACTTAAGCTAGGCAAGTGGCTTGCAGAGAAGACGATTTGTTTTCAGATCAGTGCGTTTCAAGCGATGCTACCAGCCGCATTAAAAACAGCAGTTATAAAGGAGATTCATTTAAAAACAGATGTGACCGCTCTTCATCCGATGCTACAAACGCTTTTTAATGAGAAGTCATGTGTGCTCTGGAAAGAGGCAGTTGAAGGTCTAGGTGGACAGCTTGGGACCCTTCGTAAAGCGATGGAGTCGGGTCAGCTTGCTGTTCACTATGTTGTAAAAGAAAAAGGAAAGAAAAAAACAGAGAAATGGGTGAAGCTTCATCCTGAGGGTGATGACACACTGGTAAAACCAACAGCCCACAAGCAACAGGAATTGATTCGCTACCTATCAGAACGAAACGAACCAATCAAATCACAGGAGCTTCTTCAACTCACTCAGTCAACAAGAGCGGTCCTTAAAACACTAATTGACAAAGGGCTGATAGAAGAATGGGATAAGGAAGCGTATCGAGATCCTTTTCAAGGGATAGACGTTCCCTCTTCGCCTCCATTACCTCTAACAGATGAACAACAGCAAGCATTCTCATCAATCAAGAAATCGATTCATGAGGAAAAAAGCGAAACCTTTTTAGTCCATGGTGTAACAGGCAGTGGGAAAACGGAAATCTATCTGCAATCTATTGATCTTGTCTTAAAGCAAGGCAAAGAAGCAATTATGCTTGTCCCAGAGATTTCGTTAACTCCGCAAATTGTATCGAGATTTAAGTCTCGTTTCGGTGATCAAGTGGCAGTCCTGCACTCTGGTCTATCCGTTGGTGAAAAATACGATGAGTGGCGGAAAATTCACCGAAGTGAAGTAAAGGTTGTTGTTGGAGCGCGTTCAGCGGTTTTCGCTCCTTTTAAACATCTTGGTTTAATTATCATGGATGAAGAGCATGAGATGAGTTACAAGCAAGAGGATATGCCAAGGTACCATACGAAGGAAGTAGCGATCGAGAGAAGTCGGTATCATGGGTGTCCAGTTATTCTTGGTAGTGCTACTCCCTCGCTTGAGACGTTTGCACGGGCACAAAAAGGAGTGTACACACTTCTTTCTCTACACCATCGAGTAAACAACCGTCCAATGCCTACAGTTGATATTGTTGACATGAGAGAAGAATTGCGTGCTGGCAATCGTTCGATGTTTTCAGTGGCCTTGATGGAAGCATTAAAGAAACGCTTAGAACGAGGAGAACAAAGTGTATTATTTTTAAATAGACGAGGGTATTCCACATTTGTAATGTGTCGAGACTGTGGGTATGTGCCGCAGTGTGAGCATTGCGATATCTCGTTAACATACCATCGGAGTAATCATTCGTTAAAATGCCATTATTGTGGGCATGAAGAAGCGATGCCTGTTAAGTGTCCTGAATGTCTTAGTGAACACATCCGCTTTTTTGGCTCGGGTACTCAAAAGGTAGAAGAAGAACTGACACGCGTTCTGCCGGAAGCTCGTGTGATTCGAATGGATGTCGATACAACGAGAACGAAAGGCTCCCACCAACAGCTACTTGATGCATTTGGAAAAGGAGAAGCAGATATTCTCCTTGGTACACAAATGATTGCGAAGGGGCTCGATTTTCCGAACATTACCTTAGTTGGTGTGTTAGCTGCAGATACGATGCTTCACATCCCTGACTTTCGTTCGGCGGAGAGAACCTTTCAATTGATGGAGCAGGTGAGTGGACGCGCAGGTAGACATGAGAGGCCCGGAGAAGTATTGCTTCAATCATATACTCCGGATCATTACAGCATTCAACTCGTGAAAACACATGATTTCCAAACCTTTTATCAAACCGAGATGGCCCAGCGAAGGGTAGGGGAATACCCACCGTACCGCTTTATGGCACTTGTTACGATCTCAGATCCAGACTTACCAAATGTCATTGAGAAATCTCAAAAGATTACAGATTTTCTCAAGAGAACGTTGAGTCAAGAGACGGTGATTCTAGGCCCAGTAGTGTCTCCGATCGCCCGGATAAAAGATAGATATCGCTATCAATGCATGATAAAATACAAAAATGAACCTAAGCTGATCGAAGCATTGCAACAAATTTTGCAACACTATATGCGCGATACAACACAAGGTCAACTACAAATTAGTTTAGATATGCATCCTTACTTTTTTATGTAGGGTGAAAGGCAGTGTGAGAAACGTTATGAATATCGTATTTATGGGAACGCCAGACTTTGCGGTGCCTGTTCTTCAGACACTTCATTCCACATATCCAGTTAAAGCTGTTGTGACTCAGCCGGATCGTCCTGTGGGGCGCAAAAAAACATTAACACCTCCACCGGTGAAAGTGAAAGCGGAAGAGTTAGGATTACCGGTACTTCAACCTGAAAAAATTAAAAACGAGTGGCAGATAGTGGCTGAGCTTGAACCCGATTTAATTGTTACTGCGGCATTCGGTCAAATTTTGCCACAAGAGCTTTTAGATGTACCAAAGTATCAATGCTTAAATGTTCACGCATCACTTCTTCCTAAATACCGCGGAGGAGCACCAATTCATCAAGCCATTATTGATGGTGAGAAGGAAACAGGCATCACGATAATGTACATGGCTCAAAAGCTTGATGCTGGAGATATCTTAAGTCAAGAATCTGTGGTCATCGAAGACGATGATAATGTTGGAACACTCCATGATAAGCTTAGCGAAATTGGAGCACCACTTTTAATCCGTACGATTAAACAATTATTGAATAACGAAATCACCCCAATTAAACAAGATGATGAAAAAGCAACATTCGCAAGGAATATCTCACGTGAAATGGAAAAGCTTGATTGGTCTAAGAGTGCTAAAGACCTGTACAACCAAATTCGTGGGCTGTGCCCTTGGCCTGTGGCTTACACAACACTTGATGGTCAGAATTTAAAAGTATGGAAAGCAGAACTCGTAGAGCAAGAGTCAACCGAAAGCGAGTCGGGTGTCATTGTTAAGCTAAATGACGAAGGCTTATATATTTCAACTGGAGATCAACGAATCATTAAAATTACAGAATTACAGTCAGCCGGTAAAAAACGAATGGATGCAGCAGCGTTCTATCGCGGTGTCGGTCAAAAAGTGGCTCTTGGAACAAAGGTAGGAGAATAAGATGGGAAAAACAGTTCGTGAATCTGCATTAGATGTATTACTTAAAATTGAAAAAAACCAAGCATATAGTCATCTACTTTTAAATGAAACAAGAAAGAAAGCAGGATTGGATCGCCGTGATTCTGCGTTATTAACTGAGATCGTATACGGGACCATTCAGCGAAAGCTAACGCTAGATTACTATTTAAAACCATTAATAAAAAAAGATTTAGCAAAACTAGATACATGGGTTTTGGTACTTCTTCGTTTATCGATCTATCAAATGGTTTACTTAGATCGTGTACCGGAGCGTGCAGTTGTTCATGAAGCCGTAACAATTGCGAAAAGTTTAGGGCATAAAGGCATTAGCGGGATGGTGAATGGTGTTCTGCGAAGCTTTCAGCGAACGGAACGTCCATCATTTGATGCAATTAAAGATCCAATTGAGCGTTTATCAATTGAAACAAGCCATCCAAGCTGGTTACTTAAACGTTGGATTGATCAGTATGGACTAGAAGCAACAGAAGCGATGTGTATGGAAAACCTTACCCCTGCTCCTGTTACGATGAGAATCAACGCGGTGAAAACGACAAGAGATGCACTACTTAATCAACTTGAAGAAGAAGGAATAGAGGCTAAACCTGCAGAACTTACTGAGGACGGGATTATCATTGTAAAGGGGGCTGTATTTGAATCTCCTGCTTACCTAAGTGGACTGATGACAGCTCAAGATGAAAGCTCCATGCTGGTGGCACGAGCTCTTGCTCCAAAGGAAGGGATGAACGTACTAGATACGTGTGCAGCTCCTGGGGGGAAAACAACTCATTTAGCAGAACGAATGAACAATCAGGGCCATGTGTTGGCACTTGATCTCCATCCACAAAAGGTGAAGCTTATTAAGCAACAAGCAGGTCGTTTAGAGCTGTCGATTATTGAAGCACAAGCGCTTGATGCGAGAAAGCTCGTAGACCATACTGAGCGTTACGACCGAGTACTCGTAGATGCGCCGTGTACTGGATTTGGTGTGTTAAAACGAAAGCCTGATATTAAGTGGGCAAAATCTGAAAAAGACGTTCAACAGATTGCGACCATTCAAAAAGATATCTTGCAAGCAGCTAGTACGTGTGTAAATGTCGGGGGTCTTCTCGTATATAGCACGTGTACAGTGGATAAGGATGAAAATGAAGGAACAGTACAAGCATTCTTGACGGAAAACCCGCAATTTTCATTGGATTCTAGCTTGAAAGATCGATTGCCAAAGGCGCTTGATTCAGAGAGGTTTACGGATGGGATGGTCACTGTTCTTCCTCAGGATCATCATTCAGATGGATTTTTTATTACGGCCTTAAAAAGAAATGCATAAAGAAATAAGTAAGCTCATGAAAAGAGGTGGATGAATGAGTAACAGCCTAGATTATATTTTCTTATCGGATGTAGGACAAGTTAGGTCTCACAATGAGGACTCAGGTGGAATCTATCAAACAAAAGCAGGACTTCTTGCGTTTGTTGCTGATGGAATGGGAGGTCATTTAGCAGGTGATGTAGCAAGTGCGATGACGTCCCGGTTACTGAGTAAGGCGTGGGAGAAGCTAGATCAACCACTCACAGCTAATGAAGCGGAGAACTGGCTTAAGGAGCAATTTTCGTCAATTAACTTAGCTGTCCATGATCATGCGAATACTCATGAAGAATGTCAAGGTATGGGAACCACACTTGTGGCAGCGATTTGCACAGAAGAATACGTCGCAATTGGTCACATCGGTGACAGCCGCGCATACTTACGGACAGACGAATCGTTTTCTCAAAAAACAGCAGATCATTCATTAGTAGAAGAGCTGAGACGAACAGGTCAAATCTCTTCCGAAGAGGCAGAGAATCATCCGCGAAAGAATGTACTATTGCGGGCGCTTGGTACTGAGCCTCATATTAAAATGGATGTTATGATTTTCTCATTGGAAGCACCTTGGGATTTACTTTTATGCTCTGATGGATTATCCGATAAACTTTCAACCACAGACATTGAATCATTCCTTAGCTCAAATGATTCTGTAGAAGAGGTATCCAAACAATGTATTCAGGAAGCTAACAATCGTGGGGGCGAAGATAATATCTCCATTGCGCTGGTACGTTTTCCTGCAGATTCTGATGAGGTCGGGTGATCTGCATGATAGGACAACGAATTAGCGACCGGTATGTGATCATTGAAAGCATCGGTGGGGGCGGAATGGCCAACGTCTATCTGGCTCTAGATGTGATTTTGGATCGACACGTGGCGGTTAAAGTACTCCAGCCCCAGTTCTCAGATGATGAACAGTTTATTAAACGATTTCGAAGAGAAGCACAAGCGGCAACGAGCTTAGCTCACCCCAATATTGTGAATATTTTTGATGTCGGTGAAGAAGGCAACTTATATTACATTGTGATGGAATATGTTAAGGGTCAGACTCTTAAAGAGTTGATTCAACAAGAAGGTCCACTACAAGTGGACGTGGCATTAGGCTATCTTAAACAAATTCTAGCTGCGATGGCTCACGCCCATGCTAACCAAATTGTACATCGTGACATAAAGCCACATAATATTTTAATTAGTGAAGATGGGGAAGCAAAAGTAGCTGATTTTGGTATCGCACGAGCAATGTCTGCTGCGACCATTACGCATACGAACTCAGTTATGGGTTCTGTTCACTATCTATCACCTGAACAAGCTCGTGGTGGCCATATTACCTACCGTTCCGATATCTATTCTCTTGGCATCGTGTTTTATGAAATGCTCTCAGGGGTACTACCTTTTTCAGGTGATACAGCTGTCTCTATTGCGATTAAACATTTACAAAATGACATGCCATCCATACGTCAAATCAACCAGTCGATCCCGCAAAGTGTTGAAAATATGATCCACAAAGCCACGATGAAGGATCCTGCTGCACGATATCAAACGGCTGAGGAAATGGAAGAGGATACGTATACACTTTTAGATCCAGATCGATCGGATGAAACGCCGTATGCATTTAAGAAGGAAGAGGATCATGAAGTGACCAAGGCGGTACCGCTTGTTGGGAAGCTTCCTGAATCAGTTGATTTAGAAAAAACGATTGCAGCGGAACCAACAAAACCCATCCAACAGGTTACGGAAACGAAACCATCACAAGCTGAGCCAATCGCTAAACCAAAAAAACCGAAAAAGCGAAAAAAATGGCTGATTATCCTTATGCTCGCGGCTCTTTTCACTTTAGTTGTTGGGGCCACTGCATTTGCCATTTTACCAAGTGTTTTTCGTGTGGGAGAAGTAACCATTCCAGATATCATTGATGAACCCATCGAAGACGCAGAGCAAACGCTTGAAGATCTTCGTTTAACTGTAGATATTCAAGAGGTTGAAGATGACTCTGTGGAAGCAGGGAATGTGATCTCGGTGAGCCCACGTGTAGGGTCCTCGGTAAAAGAAGGCTCAACAGTTCGTGTGCAAGTGAGTGGTGTAGAAGAAGAGATCACATTACAAGACTATGTGGACTTACCCATTGATCAAGCAGAACGATTACTGGAGCAATTAAACGTTACAGTTGAAAGAGTAACAAGGGAAAACAATCAAAAACCTGAAGGAACCGTCATTAGTCAAACACCAGTTGTAGGATCAACCATTGTACCCTCAACCACTCCAGTCTATTTAACATATGCGGTTGAAAGTCAAATTCGTCTTTCAAATCTAGAAGGTGAAACGGAAGAAGAAGCTCGTTCTTATTTTAATGATGAGGGATTAAGAGGCCGATTTTCATTTGAATATAGCGATACGATTGCTGAAGGAAGAATCATTTCTCAAGACCCTGAACCATTTGAAATGCTTGATCCTGGAAGTAATGTAGAAGTGGTTGTATCCAGAGGAGCAGAAGGGGAGTCACCGGGAGGAACTGCACCTCCTGCAACCGATACGCCAGCTGATGACGAACCGGATGACGACGAAGAACCGAGTCGGGTCATTGATGTTAGTCAACCAGTTGAAGTTTCTCAGCAGGAACAAGAGGATGGAAAAGTATTTGATATCCGAATTGTTTATCGTGATGCATCAACGGAGGGAGAGGATGAAGTGTTTGTGGATGAAGAGATTTCTGAATCCAAAACATACACGATTCCGATTCGAGTAAGCCCAAGCTACTCTGGTTCATTTGATTTGTATATTAATGACGAATTAATCAAAAGCTCAAGTGAACGAACGTACGAATAATAGTAACTGATGATGCACTCGGGACATTACACAAACTGATTAGAAGATGTCGAATGATTTTTCAATCAAATCATTCGACATTTGTATTTAACAAAACGAGCGGTAGGAGAACCCGAGACTCCTGTGGATAAGTGCGCGGTGAAGGCACAGGAGCGACGGTTTTTCGCGGATGTGGCTGAGGCCGTACCCACGGAAAGCGAGGGAATCTCCTGTAGCGGTTAAATTGCTGAAATCGTGTTTTCATAAGCGGATTTATGTTTTGTCCCAGCCCCATCTCATTTGCTGAATTTTTCATACAAAGACACGCATCAACTCTAATAATTGAACGAGAAAGAAGGTTTTTATGCCAAATGGATTAATCGTAAAATCACTTAGTGGATTTTATTATGTACAAGATGGAGACTCGTATATTCAATGTCGTGGTCGGGGATTGTTCCGAAAGCAAAAGCGCAAGCCGTTAGTTGGAGACCGTGTTGAGTATGAGGCTGAAAACAACACAGATGGGTACATTATGGAATTGCTAGAGCGCAAAAATGAACTCATTCGTCCACCAATTGCAAATGTTGATCAAGTTCTTCTTGTGTTCTCTGCCTTAGAACCTAATTTTAGCACGCATTTACTTGATCGATTTCTCGTTCACATCGAAGCGAGTGGCATTGAACCAGTGATTCTCATTAGCAAAATGGATTTAGTAGACGGTGATCAGGAAGCGGAGATTCGAGACTATGTAGGGCATTATGAAGCCATTGGTTATCGCGTAAGGTTAACTTCAAAAGAAGACGAGCAAGGTGTCACTTGGTTGTTACCAGATCTTGACCATCGTGTATCCGTAGTAGCAGGGCAATCCGGAGTTGGAAAATCCTCGTTACTGAATACTTTGAAACCAAATCTACAAATTGAAACCGATGAGATCTCTACTCATTTAGGGCGTGGGAAGCACACAACGAGACATGTTGAGCTTTTAAGCATTGGTTCTGGATTAGTAGCCGATACACCTGGATTTAGCTCTGTTGAATTTACAGAGATTGAAGCAGAGGACCTAGGACTGTATTTTCCGGAGATTGCTATGCGAATCCCAGATTGCAAATTCCGTGGATGTCTGCATACATCTGAACCTAAATGTGCAGTTAAAGATGCGGTCCAAGAAGGTGCAATCCAATCCTACAGATACGAGCATTATCTATTATTTTTAGAAGAAATTCATCAGAGAAAAAGGAGATACTAATATGATTAAAATCGCTCCTTCTATTTTATCAGCCGATTTTGCAAAACTTGGAGCAGAAATACAAGATGTTGAAGCAAGTGGTGCTGACTACATCCATGTGGATGCAATGGATGGACATTTTGTACCAAACTTAACGATTGGCCCGTTAATCGTTGAAGCCATTCGCCCGTATACATCCCTTCCGTTGGATGTTCATTTAATGCTCGCAAATCCAGATCAATACATAGAGGCTTTCGCTAAAGCGGGAGCAGATATTATTTCGGTCCATGTTGAAGCATGTACACATCTTCATCGGACCATTCAATTAATCAAACAGCATGGTGTAAAAGCAGGTGTGGTTCTAAACCCAGCAACGCCGGTCGGGTCTGTTGTGCCCATCCTAAAGGATGTTGATCTTGTCCTACAGATGTCAGTGAACCCTGGGTTTGGCGGACAGCAGTTTATCGAGGGAGTTTTAGGCAATATTTCAGAGCTTGCTGCATACAGTAAACGTGATGGGTATTCCTTTGAAGTAGAAGTAGATGGAGGAGTTAATACTCAAACAGCCAAAGCTTGCCTTGACGCTGGTGCTACTGTCCTTGTTGCTGGATCAGCCATTTTTGGTGCATCTGATCGTCGGAAAGCGATCCAAGATATTCGCCACTCGCAATCTGTAGAGCAATAATAGTTCTGTTTTTGGATTTTAGGGCATAGCATGGTGGTAAAGAATAGCTTGGCTGTTCTCGGAAGACAAAGTAGGCTTTATTCATTCATTTTTGGGGGAAAAAGCTTAGTGTGACGCAAGCGTTCGTTTTGGTAAGGGCTTTAAAACATCCCGTTGTTCCGTTGTGATCAGCTGTGTTGGCGAATTTCGCTAAGGAGGAGGAGCCATGAAGTTTTATACCATCAAGCTGCCCAAGTTTCTCGGTGGATTTGTGAGGGCTGTACTTAGTTCATTTAAAAAAGCCTAGCAAAAAAGCACCGAATATACGGTGCTTTTTTGCTAGGTTCAATTAAACACGTTGTACTTTTCCTGATTTAAGCGCGCGAGCTGAAACGTATACGCGTTTCGGCTTACCGTCTACAAGAATACGTACCTTTTGTACGTTAACTCCCCAACGGCGCTTAGTTTTGTTTAAAGCGTGAGAACGCTTATTACCAGTACGGGCTTTTTTGCCTGTAATATGACAAACACGGGCCATGACTTGCACCTCCTTATTCATTCCACCTTACGATGAGACCAATTCATACTCGAATATCTTAGCATAGGCATAAAAAGAAAGCAATAGAAAGTGATAACTTTATCAAGGGAGAATCCTTGACACCCCTATTGTTTCTTTCCTAATCGCCTAATGTATAGTAAAATGAAGCTAATGTGCAGTTCTTAAAGGAGGATACATATGTCTATTGAAATGAAAACTCAACTTGGAATGGTCGATGTTTCAAGAGATGTTGTCGCAACGGTAGCCGGTGGAGCAGCAGTTGACTGCTATGGAATCGTTGGAATGGCTTCACAAAAGCAAATAAAAGATGGGTTGTCTGATTTACTGGGTAAAGAGAATTTCCGTCGAGGCGTCGTAATTCGCGAGGTAGAAGAGGACATTCATATTGATATGTATATTATCGTAAGCTACGGTACTAAAATTTCTGAAGTAGCACATAACGTACAAACAAAAGTGAAATATCAACTGGAACAAATGCTTGGGTTAGATGTTGGTTCTGTTAACATCTTTGTACAAGGTGTTCGAGTGTTAAACACTTAGGGGTAGTTAGGAGGAAATGTTGTGACGGTTAAGAGACTAGAAGCAAATAAGCTCGCTCATATGTTTATTGAGGGAGCGGATAATTTATCGAGGCACGTTAAGATTGTGGACTCCCTAAATGTGTTTCCAGTCCCAGACGGTGATACAGGGACAAATATGAACCTTTCAATCACATCAGGTGTGAAGGAAGTGCAAGCACAAACAGCAAAGGATGCAGGGACGATCGCTGCTTCCTTTGCTAAAGGTTTGTTAATGGGAGCTAGAGGGAATTCAGGAGTCATTCTATCACAGCTTTTTAGAGGGTTTTCTAAAGCAGTAGAAGGGAAACAAACACTAAATGCTGAAGACTTCGCTAAAGCGTTTGAGAAAGGCGTTGAGACAGCATACAAGGCTGTGATCAAACCAGTAGAAGGAACGATTCTAACGGTTGCCAAGGACTCAGCCAAACAAGGCTTAAAGTCAGCCAAAAAGAACGATGATATCATTGTTGTAATGAGTGATGTTGTAAAAGAAGCGAAAGCGTCACTAAAGCGGACACCTGATCTCCTTCCAGTACTAAAGGAAGTAGGCGTAGTTGATTCTGGTGGACAGGGCTTACTTTACATTTATGAAGGGTTCCTTGCTGTTCTTGAAGGCAAAAAATTAAAAGATCAGCAACCAGTCACACCAAATATGGACGACCTGGTTAAAATTGAGCACCATCATCAACTAGCACAAAGCCATATGGCGACCGAAGATATCGAGTTTGGCTATTGCACGGAAGTGATGGTTCGTTTTGATCAAGAACGTTTGAAAAAAGACGCGTTTATCGAAGAAGATTTCCGCAATGAATTAAGTGAAATTGGTGATTCATTACTTGTAGTGTCTGATGAAGACTTACTTAAGGTTCATATTCATGCTGAATATCCGGGTGAGGTTTTATCACGTGCACAGCGTTATGGTGATTTTATTAATATTAAGGTCGAGAATATGCGAGAGCAGCATACGCATCTTCTGGATGAAACACAGGCGTTTTATGGTGATTCCGAACAAGCGGAGACACAAAAAGAAACGTCTAAAAGTGAGTTTGGAATTGTAACCGTTTCGATGGGCGAAGGAGTTTCTAAACTTTTTAAGGGGTTAGGTGCTCAAGAGGTCATTCAAGGTGGGCAAACCATGAATCCAAGCACCGAGGATATTGTTAGTGCAATCAACAAAGTAAATGCGAAAAATATATTGATTCTACCAAACAACGGAAATATCATTATGGCAGCCGAACAGGCAGCTGACGTTGTGGATTCAAAGGCCATTGTCATTCCATCAAAAACGGTTCCTCAGGGACTTGCAGCTTTACTTGCATTCAATCCTTCAATTGATATTGAGAAGAACGCGTCTCATATGAACGAAGCGATGAAAACAGTAAAGTCCGGCCAAGTAACCTATGCCGTTCGGGACACACAAATCGAAGGCCTACAAATCCAAAAAGATGATTATATTGGAATTGCCGATAAAAAAATCGTGAATACCCATAAAGATTTAGTTGAAGCGGCTAAGGAGCTTCTTTCACATATGATCGATGAAGAGAGTGAAATGGTTACGGTTTTGGCTGGTGAAGATGTGTCAGAACGTGAAACCAAAGCATTAATTCAGTATCTTGAAGACACATTTACCGATGTTGAATTGGATATTCATCAAGGGGATCAGCCATTATATTCTTATATTTTTTCTGTTGAATAAAAGCTCAGCAGAAAAGGAGGGGTGTACCAATGTCAAAGATACGAATTGTTACAGACAGTACAGCCGATATTCCTCGTGAGCTTGTGGAGCAATGGGGTATAGAAGTGATTCCTTTAAACGTAGTGTTTTCTGAAGAAGAAACCTATGAAGACGGAGTGACATTAAGTCCAAGAGATTTTTACGAGAAGCTGGAAACGGATGACGTTATGCCAACAACATCTCAGCCGACTCCTCATCAATTTGAGCAACTCTATCGGTCTATTCATTCAGACGGTGCTGAGGTTATTTATTCGATTCACTTATCATCAAAGCTAAGTGGAACGTTTCAATCAGCAAGCATTGCTAAACAAGCTTTAGAAGATGAACTTGATATTCGAGTGATTGATTCGAAGCAGGCTTCTTATGCGATTGGCATTATTGTCGCTGAGATGGCAAGAATGGCTAAGGAAGGCCAGTCTGTTGACGTTTTAGATGAACGATTAGAACATTTATTACAAGAGACAACAGTTTATTTTCTGGTAGATACCTTACAATACCTTCAAAAGAACGGACGTATTGGAAAGGCTTCGGCCATTTTAGGTTCTTTATTAAAGGTTAAACCGATTCTTTCATTATCTAAAGAAGGCGAAGTCTATCCATTTGATAAGGCGCGCGGACCTAAAAAAGCAGTAGCTCGCATTATTGAAGCGATTAAAGATCAATATGGCGATGATCCAATTCATATTGGAGCTTCGCATGCTTTAAATGAAGAGCTTGCGAATGAACTAATTGAACGAGTGAAACAGGAATGTCAGGTGGAGTCTGTTGTGAATACATCGATTGGAGCGGTTATTGGTGCCCATGTGGGGCCGGGAACGGTGTCAATCTCTTGTACAAAAGCTTCGAACAAATAAATTCTTTAAAAAGACTGACGCTTCCATTCAGGTCAGTCTTTTTTTACGAAAGAGAGAGGGATTATATATGAAATATCGGACCGTTTTTGATATTATTGGTCCTATTATGATTGGTCCTTCTAGCTCGCACACTGCAGGTGCTGCTAGAATTGGTCGTGTCGCACGTACGCTGTTTAACGGCGATCCAACAGAGGCAAACATCTATTTATATGGCTCGTTTGCACAAACGTATAAAGGCCATGGAACCGATGTAGCAGTCGTTGGGGGCATCCTAGATTTTGATACAGACGATCCGAGAATTCGAGAATCAGAATTATTGGCCAAAAAAGCCGGAATCGCGGTTTCATTTCATGAAGAAGATGCCGTCACGGATCACCCGAATACCATGCGGATTGTCCTGGAAAACGAGCAAAAATCAATGGAGCTGGTTGGGATTTCTATCGGTGGAGGTAAAATTGAAATCATTGAGATGAACGGATTTAAACTACGTTTATCTGGAAATCACCCAGCAATTTTTGTTGTGCATCATGATCGTTATGGAGTGATTGCAGCCGTCTCAAACTTACTAGCAAAATATGAAATGAACATCGGTCATATGGAAGTGTCACGAAGAGAAAAAGGAGAAGAGGCTTTAATGGTAATGGAAGTTGACCAAAATGTTGAACAAAAGTTACTTGATGAGCTTTCTTCGTTACCTAATATTAAACTCGTTTCAAATATTCACGAATAAGAATTGGAGGGATATCATGTTTCGGAATGCAGCTGAATTAATAGAAAGAGCCGTATCTGATGAGATTTCCATTGCTGAAGTGATGATCCGTCAAGAAGTGGAAGAGACAGGACGCTCGCGTGAGCAAGTGATCGAGCGAATGCGTGCAAACTTGGACGTCATGAAAGCAGCGGTAAAGAGAGGAACAACGGAAGATATCAAATCCGTATCAGGTTTAACAGGTGGAGATGCTAAAAAGCTACAAGCTTATATTGCAAAAGGCAACACGCTTGGTGGAGACAACTTACTTGATTCTGTTAGTAAAGCGATGGCCACAAACGAAGTCAATGCAGCGATGGGAACCATTTGTGCAACGCCTACAGCCGGAGCAGCTGGAGTTGTACCTGGTGTACTTTTTGGCATGCAAAACAGATTGCAACCAACAGATGATGAGATGATTGATTATTTATTTGCGGCAGGAGCGTTTGGTTTTGTGATTGCCAATAATGCGTCAATCTCAGGAGCAGCTGGTGGCTGTCAAGCAGAGGTCGGTTCTGCCTCAGCGATGGCAGCAGCGGCGCTCGTTCAGCTTGCTGGTGGAACGCCAGAGCAATCAGGAGAGGCGCTCGCCATTGCATTAAAAAATTTGCTTGGACTTGTCTGTGATCCAGTAGCTGGATTAGTAGAAGTACCTTGTGTGAAGCGTAATGCAATGGGTGCATCTGTGGCCATTACTGCTGCTGACATGGCGCTTGCTGGCATTACCAGTCGAATCCCTTGCGATGAAGTGATTGATGCGATGTATCGTATTGGTCAAACGATGCCGGTAGCATTAAAAGAAACAGCTCAAGGTGGACTTGCAGCTACGCCAACTGGAAGAAGACTCGAAGCTGAAATATTTGGAGTGTCAATGGACAAATGAGTATAAATCCTCACAAACGCCCGATTACAGACGTAACTGGCATCGGGGAAGAGAAGGCAAAGCTGTTTGAAGGATTAAAGCTTAAAACAGTTGGTGATCTTCTTGAGTATTTTCCTTTCAGATATGAAGATTACAAAGTCAAAGATCTTCAGTCTGCTGAGCATGACGAACGCGTTACGGTAATTGGAACGATTCATAGTGAGCCGTCCGTCCGGTATTATGGAAAAAAGAAAAACCGTTTATCCTTTCGGATGCTTGTAGGAAAATTGCTCGTTACCGTTACGTTTTTTAATCGAGGGTTTCTAAAAAAACAATTATCATTAGGTGCGGAGGTAACGGTTTCTGGTAAGTGGGATCGTCACCGTATGACTATAACTGGTACGGAGATTCACCAAGGTGCCATCCAGCAGGAACAGACAATTGAACCTGTGTACTCTGCTTCAGGAACGGTTACAAGTAAGATGATTAAAGGGGCTATTGCTCAAGCATTAAAGCAATTTGGTTCGGAAGTACCTGAACCACTTCCTGAAGCCGTTCGAACGAAGTATAAGCTTGTATCGAAGCATGAAGCAGTCACCCAGCTTCACCACCCGACTGATCAAGGGGCTGTTAAACAAGCGAGAAGACGCATGGTGTATGAGGAATTTCTTGCATTTCAATTAAAGATGCAGCTATTTAGAAAAGTTCAACGAGAGCAAAGTAGTGGACAAGCGATAGAGGTTAACCAAGAGATTCTTAACACATTTATCGGTTCCTTACCTTTCCCATTAACAAATGCACAGCAACGTGTTATTCAAGAAGTTGTTCGGGACTTAGCATCCCCTTACCAGATGAACCGATTATTACAAGGGGATGTTGGCTCTGGGAAAACCGTTGTTGCCGCAGCGTGTCTGTATGGTGTAATGTGTGAAGGTTATCAAACAGCGCTAATGGTTCCAACAGAGATTCTGGCTGAACAGCATTTAGAATCGTTAAAGGGTTGGCTTGAGCCGTTAGGGAAACGAGTGGAATTATTTAGCGGTTCTCTTAAAGGAAAACGCCGGCGAGAGTTACTTCAAGATTTAGCAGATGGCACCATTGATCTGGCTGTTGGTACTCATGCGTTAATTCAAGATGACGTGATCTTTAACCGGCTCGGTTTTGCGATTACAGATGAACAGCACCGATTTGGTGTTAATCAGCGAAGACTGCTCCGCAGTAAGGGAGAGCATGTAGATGTACTATTTATGACAGCGACCCCGATTCCACGCACATTGGCTATTTCTGTTTTTGGTGATATGGACGTCTCGATTCTTGATGAGATGCCAGCTGGTAGAAAGCCTATTGAGACCTATTGGGCGAAGCATGATATGCTTGAGCGCGTGCTTGGGTTTGTTGAGCGTGAGCTACAACAAGGCCGGCAAGCCTATGTCATTTGTCCACTTATTGAAGAATCTGAAATGCTTGACGTTCAAAATGCGTTGGATGTGCACCAAATCCTAACTGGGTACTTTAAAGAACGTTTTGCTGTAGGCTTAATGCACGGTCGGTTAAGCTCCGATGAAAAAGACGAGGTCATGGGTTTATTTGATCAAAATAAAACGCAGGTGCTTGTATCGACGACCGTTGTAGAAGTAGGGGTAAACGTACCAAATGCAACCATGATGGTTATCTATGATGCGGATCGTTTTGGGCTGGCTCAGCTTCACCAATTACGTGGTCGTGTAGGGCGTGGCGATGCCCAATCCTATTGTGTGTTACTGGCTGATCCTAAAACGGAAAATGGCCGTGAGCGGATGCGAATTATGACTGAAACAAACGACGGATTTGTTTTATCAGAACGAGATCTTGAACTACGCGGACCAGGAGATTTCTTTGGAGCTAAGCAAAGCGGATTGCCAGACTTTAAAGTAGCGGATGTTGTCCATGATTACCGCACGCTTGAAGTGGCAAGACAGGATGCGCAGGCGTTGGTTGATTCAACCCACTTCTGGGAAGATCCTGAATATCAATGGCTAAGAGAGTATTTAGAAACAACTGGAGCGCTCGATCAGGGTAAATTAGATTAGCAGTTGAAATCAATGAACATTCATGTTTATACTACTCTTAGGACCTAGTCATAAGAGTAGTTTCGGTCAGGGAAAAGGGGGACAGCTAAGAATGAGACGTAAAAAAAAGGATAGGCAAGCCCTTCTTCAGGAGACCTTACAGCAGCATCCGTTTATGACAGACGAAGAACTTGCGACTCATTTTGAAGTGAGTATTCAAACGATACGATTAGATCGTATGGAGCTGTCCATCCCGGAGTTGCGTGAACGTATTAAAGGTGTCGCAGAGCGACAATTAGATGAATTACAATCCATTTCAGCAGAAGAGGTTTTTGGTGAAATCATAGATTTACAATTAGATGAAAGAGCCATCTCGATATTCGAAGTAAGTAAGGAAGAAGTGTTTAGTAAATCAGGAATTGCTCGTGGACATTATTTGTTTGCGCAGGCGAACTCTCTAGCTGTTGCTGTCATTAACGATGAACTGGCGCTAACAGCTAAAGCAACAATCAGGTTTAAGCGTCAAGTAAGAAGTGGGGAACGGGTTGTTGCCAAAGCGACGGTCACTCGTCTTGAAAAGGAAAGAACAATGGTTTCCGTTGAGAGCTACGTGGAAAAAGAAAAGGTGTTCCAAGGGGAATTTATTATGTACCGTTCAAGTCCAACAAACGTGTCTTGAACGTGAAGGAGGAAGCTGAGTGAAAATTGCTCTAGACGCTATGGGTGGAGATCATGCACCTGGCGCACAAACAATCGGTGCAATGAGAGCCGTTAAAGAATTTAAAGAGCTTGAAATCACGTTGATTGGCGATGAGGAAGCCATCCGATCACATCTCACAAATGAAGAACGAATTTCAATTATACATACAACTGAAAAGATCGAAGACACCGATAAGCCAACTCACGCTGTCAGAAGGAAAAAGGACGCTTCCATGGTTCTTGCTGTGCGTGAGGTAAAGGAAGGCAGAGCAGATGCCTGTATCTCATCCGGGAATACAGGTGCATTAATGACTGCAGGTCTCTTATATGTTGGTCGAATTAAGGGAGTGGATCGCCCTGCACTTGCCCCTATGCTGCCAACAATGGGTGGAAGTGGCTTTCTGCTTTTAGATGTTGGGGCAAACATGGATGCCAAACCACAGCATCTTCTTCAGCACGCGGTGATCGGTAGTACGTATATGCAGCTTGTCAAAAATGTATCAAAGCCTCGAGTTGGTCTTCTGAATGTAGGAACGGAAAGTGGGAAAGGGAATGAGTTAACAAAAGCAACCTTCCCACTACTTGAGCAATCAGACCTTCATTTTATTGGCAATGTAGAGGCACGTGATTTGTTAGAAGGCGTCGCTGATGTAGTTGTTTGTGACGGATTTTCGGGAAATCTCGTTTTAAAAACAATTGAAGGAACGGCTGCTTCGCTCTTTGGATTAATCAAACAAGAGCTGACTAAATCCGTGAAAAATAAGCTGGCTGCAGGTGTTTTGAAGCCGACATTTCGCGATATCAAAACTCAGATGAGCTATTCTGAATATGGTGGAGCTGGATTATTTGGTTTACGCTCACCCGTTATTAAAGCGCACGGTTCTTCTGATGAAACGGCGGTATTCCATGCCATTCGTCAAGCGAAGTTAATGGTTGAGCAGCAGGTTGCCGCCCTAGTTAAGTCGGAGCTTGCAAAAATGCCTCAAGCAGAGGAAGAAAAGGGAGAGTCATAATGGGTAAAATTGCATTTTTATTTCCAGGACAAGGATCACAAAAAGTGGGGATGGGAGCTGAGTTGTATGAAACGGAAGCATCCAGCAAACACATTTTTGACCTTGCTGATGAAACATTAGGATATTCACTAAGTTCAGTGATGAAAGAAGGTCCAGAAGAGACGCTAAGACGCACTGAGAATACTCAGCCGGCACTTGTAACAATGAGTCTGGCAGTACTTGAGCTAGTCAAAGAAGCCGGAATTAAAGCGGATTATGTAGCGGGTCACAGCTTAGGGGAGTACAGTGCACTTGCAGCTGCAGGCGCGATGTCATACGAAACGGCGATTGAATCTGTGCATAATAGAGGACTCTTTATGGAAGAGGCTGTCCCATTTGGAGTAGGTTCAATGGCGGCAGTACTAGGTCTTGATGCTGAGAGTCTTCGCAAAATAAGTGACGAAGTAGCAGGTAACGGCGAAGTAGCAGAGCTTGCAAACTTAAACTGTCCTGGTCAAATTGTCATTTCAGGTACGGCAAAAGGTGTGGAGCAAGCGGGTGAGCTAGCACGCGCTGCCGGAGCCAAGCGAGTATTACCATTACAAGTAAGTGGACCTTTCCATTCCAGCTTAATGAAGCCAGCTGCTGAAAAGCTAGCTGCCCTTCTTGCAAACAAAGAGGTTCAAGATATACAAACACCTGTCATTGCGAACGTTACGGCCAAGGGAGTCACATCTGGTGAGGCTATTCGTGAGCAATTAGTGGAACAGGTCTACTCGTCTGTTCGCTGGGAAGAAAGTATCAAGCACTTAATAGACCTTGGAGTGGATACATTTATTGAAATCGGCTCGGGAAATGTGTTAACAGGACTCATGAGAAAAATTGATCGCAGTGTTGCAGCTTACGCGGTATCTGATCGCAAAAGTGTGGAAGACGTGGCAGCGAAACTAAAGGAGGATGTAAACTAATGTTAAAGGATCAAGTAGCAATCGTTACTGGCGCATCCAGAGGGCTAGGACAAGCCATTGCAATGGAACTCGCTGAAAAAGGCGCAAAAGTCGTTGTTAACTATGCTGGAAGCAAGGAAAGAGCAGAGCAAGTAGTAGATGATATTAAACAATTGGGTGGAGAAGCGATTGCTGTGCAAGCGGACGTAGCAGATTCTGAGCAGGTTCAAGCGCTTATTAAGCAATCTGTTGAAACGTTTGGTCGAATTGACATTCTCGTGAATAACGCCGGAATTACAAGAGACAACTTACTGATGCGCATGAAAGAAGATGACTGGGATGCAGTTGTAAACACCAATTTAAAAGGTGTATTTAACTGTGCAAAAGGTGTGTCCAGACAAATGATGAAGCAGCGTTATGGACGAATTATTAATATCTCTTCAGTGGTTGCTGTGATGGGGAATCCAGGACAAGCCAATTATGTAGCGGCCAAAGCTGGTGTGATTGGGCTGACAAAATCAATGGCTAAAGAGCTTGCTAACCGCAACATTCATGTAAATGCTGTAGCACCAGGCTTTATTGAAAGTGATATGACTGAGGTACTGAGTGATGAAGTAAAAGCTCAATACCTGACTCAAATTCCTCTTGGAGCTCTTGGTGAAGCAAAACAAGTAGCATCTGTTGTTCGTTTTCTAGCAAGTAGTGATGCGGACTATATGACAGGTCAAACACTACATGTAGATGGCGGATTAGTGATGCCCTAGATGAAAGAGACGGCAAAGTGCTTCTTGACAGGTTCTTAAAATGCCGTTAGAATTCATCTAGCTGAGATACAAGCTATTTTTTGAGAGGAGGTGAATGAACATGGCAGATACACTTTCACGTGTGACTAAAATTGTTGTCGACCGTCTTGATATTGATGAGGCGCAAGTTAAACCTGAGGCATCTTTCAAAGATGATTTAGGTGCAGATTCACTAGATGTGGTGGAACTTGTAATGGAACTTGAAGACGAATTTGACATTGAAATTTCTGATGAAGAAGCAGAAAAAATTGCAACTGTTGGAGACGTTATTACTTACATAGACAGCCAGCAGTAATCTAGTTGATCCCATGTGGCTTGTGCCATATGGGATTTATTTATGATCTGCAAGCTGACTTTTGTAATTTTTGCTTAGCTTTTTGCAAAAACTTTGATACAATTTAGGTGTAAGTTTATTTTCCGTGTTGGAGGTCACCATGCCACATCAATCAAAGCCTTATCGTAAATCAAGAAACCATGACAAAAAAGGCGGTGGACGTCGTCTCATTTTGTCCGAAGAACAAAAGCGTCAATTTGATGACCTGCTAGTCCGAACCGGATTAACGTTTGAAAACCGTAAGTTATTAATTCAGGCTTTTACGCATTCATCTTATGTGAATGAGCATCGCTTATATGCCGCGACTGATAATGAGCGACTAGAATTCCTCGGAGATGCTGTTCTAGAACTTGCCGTTTCCCAATACCTGTACAAAAAGTACAAGAACATGAGTGAAGGTGACATGACGAAGCTACGTGCTTCCATTGTATGTGAACCATCACTTGCTAGATTTGCAACAGAGCTAGACTTTGGCAAACTTGTTCTACTTGGGAAAGGTGAAGAAGTAACTGGAGGGCGTGTTCGTCCTGCACTACTTGCAGATGTATTCGAAGGATTTATTGGTGCGCTTTATCTAGATCAAGGCTTGGACGCCGTTTATTTGTTTCTTAGTCAAACGATGTATCCAAAGATTAATGAGGGTGCTTTTTCGCATAAAATGGATTTTAAGAGTCAACTGCAGGAATTCATCCAACGAGATGGACTTGGCGTTCTTCAGTACGTAATCGTACAAGAGAGAGGTCCGGCACATGACCGGGAATTTGTCTCGGAAGTGCAACTAAATGGTACGTCGCTTGGGGATGGGATAGGTCGTTCCAAAAAAGAAGCAGAACAGCTTGCTGCGAAACTTGCGCTTGAGAAGCTAAACGCAAACACCCGAAGCAGGTAATGGTACAGATTATTGCATGTAAAAAAGGCTGTCGATGTACTCGCAGCCTTTTTTACATGGTTATGATTTGCGTAGTTGGCCAAGCTCAGACACAATGGCTTCCATTTCTCGAACAGAAACAGAGCGTTGCTTTTGCACCCATTCGAAAATGTCGCGAATGTCTTCATAAGAAGAAGCATTAAACTTTTCGGCATTAAGGGCTCCAGCATTAACGGTTTGAAGCTTGTTTTCAATTTCTTTAAGCATATAATTCATATTTTCAGCTGTGTTCATTGATAAGTCCATCTTGGACCTCCTTTATCATTACATAAAGCTAATCCTATCATAATCGCAACCGTTTGTCTTAACCCTTTAGAAATCTCTTAAACCGTTCTAAAGTATGATAAACTAAAATCTAAAGTGTCTAGAGCAAGGAGGGAATGCATGTTCCTCAAACGATTAGAAGTGAAAGGATTTAAGTCCTTCGCTGAACAAGTAAATGTAGAGTTTGTGCCAGGTGTAACGGCTGTAGTCGGACCAAATGGCAGTGGGAAAAGTAACATCTCAGACAGCATTCGTTGGGTGCTGGGTGAACAGTCTGCAAAATCATTACGCGGGGCAAAGATGGAAGACATCATTTTCGCTGGTAGTGATTCCAGAAAATCAGTAAATGTAGCTGAAGTAAGTTTGATTCTAGATAACGAGGATCAACATTTAAATATTGATTACAGCGAGGTCAGTGTCACGAGGCGAGTCTATCGCTCAGGTGAAAGTGAGTATCTCTTGAATCGCCAGCCCTGCAGGTTAAAAGATATTGTGGAGCTGTTTCTTGACTCAGGACTTGGCAGAGAAGCCTATTCCATTATTGGCCAAGGGAAGATTGAAGAAATCTTAAGCAGTAAGTCAGACGATCGTCGCCTTATTTTTGAAGAAGCAGCAGGCGTCTTAAAATACAAAACTCGTAAAATCCAAGCAGAAAAACGATTAAACGAAACGCAGGAAAATGTCAATCGTGTAGAAGATATCTTACATGAGCTTGAATCTCAGGTTGAGCCACTACGCGAGCAATCATCCATTGCAAAAGAATTTATTGAGGCAGAAAAGAAACGTAAAAAAGAAGATATCACCATTACTGCTGCTGAAATCAATGACTTGCACGCACGATGGACTGAAGCCAAACAAAAGCTTGCATCGTTTAAAACACAGCTTGAAGTACATGAAAAAAACATTCAGCAATCAGAAGAAGCGATCACTTCATGTCGTGAAGAGTCCAAAGCAGTAGCCGAAGCCTTACAAACCGCTCAAGAGCGACGGCTCCATGTAAGTGAAGAATTAGAAAAAAACGAAGGCCGCAGAGGTGTCCTGCAGGAGCGTCAGAAAAACGCGGTCTATAATATCGACCAGCTTACAGAAGACATTGCAGATAAATCTTCTAAGCTTGAGGGCCTACAAGAGACAGTGGCAGAAAGACAAGAGCTTGTTGAAAAAGAAAAAGCAGAACTAAATCGGTGGAAGGCCGAGTTACGTTCTCTTGAAGGTATACTTCAGGGGAGTGGACCTGGAATCGAAGCAAAACTTGATCAGCTTAAGGCTGATTACATTGAAGTTCTAAACGAACAGGCTTCCATTCGTAATGAACAGCGTTATTTAGAAGAACAAAAACGCCAGCAGTCCTTTAAGCGCGAACGATTACTAAAAGAACATGCCGATTCTAAAACAAATCGGAAGGGCCTAACGCAACAAGTAACTGACGCACAAGAGCTTGTGACAAATATGGATAATGAGCTGGATCAACTTACCCGTCAGGAACAAACCATTGCCACTAATCAAGCAAAGCTTGAAGAGGAATATCAACAAAATGAATCGAAGCTTTATGAAGCCTATCGTATTTTACAAAAGTCAAAATCAAGAACGGAAGCCCTTCGTGAGATGGAATCTGATTTCACTGGATTTTATCAAGGTGTAAAAGAGATTCTTAAAGCGCGTGACGGCCATCTTCAAGGGATTCACGGTGCAGTGGCCGAACTCGTTCGTACAGAGAAGCAGCATGAGCTTGCGATCGAGACGGCGCTCGGTGCACAAGCTCAGCATGTGGTCGTAACAAACGAACAACATGCTAGGGGTGCGATACGCTTTTTAAAACAAAAACGCTTTGGTCGAGCCACCTTCCTACCAATGTCGGTCATCAAACCACGCATGATGCCTGATGCTCAGTTACGGATTATTGCAAGTGAAGAAGAGTTTGTTGGACTGGCCATTCATTTGATTCGCTATGATGAAGAGTATCAACATGTGCTTTCTAATTTACTTGGTTCCATTGTCGTTGCCAAAACGCTTGAAGGGGCAAATAAGCTTGCCACGATGATTGGTCATCGCTTTCGCATCGTCACTCTAGATGGTGACGTCGTGAACCCAGGTGGATCGATGACGGGTGGTAGCGTTAAGCAGAATCAGACGTCACTTGTTGGACGAAAGCGAGAGCTGGATGATTTAACTCATCAAACAGAAAAGCTTGAGCGAACAGTGTATCAGTTAGAGCAGCAAATGCAGCAACAAAAACAAAAACGAGCAGAACAGCGCACAGAACAGGCTAATCTGCAGCAACTGATTCAAGCAAAACGTTCAGAATGGCAGGAGCAGCGCTCTCGCTTGAAGGAGCTTGAGCTTACAACGGCTAATATGGAACAACAGTATTCGAGAATGGATCGCGAAGAAGCAGCGGCGGCAAGAGAAGAACAGGCCGTTCTAGATCGTTTAGACGCCCTAGCACAATCGCTTATAGAAACGAATAAACGTGAGCAGCAATGGAAGCTTGAAATTGAAGAATTAGAGTCGCAATTAAAAGAACAACAGAACTCCAGAGAAGACCTTCAAGAAAAGCTTGTACGCGTGAGAATTGGCGAAGCTGAATCCAAACAGCGTGTCAAACACGTTAGTGAGCAGTTCGAATTTACAAGCCACCAGCTAACAGATCTAAAAACGGAGCTTAATGATTTACGCGAAGAGTTTGACTTACTCTCTTCCTCCATGAATAGTGGATCCAATGGTGAAGAACAGTTAATTGAACAAATTCATTCGTTGCGAAAAGAAAAAGAGAGCGTTCAACATCAACTGAAATCACTTGAAGAGAAGCGTGCTAAGCTTGATGACCACTATGCTGAGCTTGAAGAGCAATTAAAAAGAAATCAAAGTCATTATGCCCTAGCACACGATGACTACAAGCATCAAGACGTTCGCTTAAATCGACTCGATGTTGATCTTGAACATCGCCTGGAGAAGCTTCGCGTAGAATACGAGCTTTCCTTTGAAGCTGCCGTTAAAGACTATCCACTCGAAGGCTCGATTGATGACGCGAAAACACGGTTAAAGCTTTTAAAATTAACAATCGATGAGCTAGGACCTGTCAACCTTGGTTCCATTGAAGAGTTTGAGCGAGTGAACGAGCGCTATTCGTTTTTACTTGAGCAACAACAAGATCTACTCCAAGCAAAGGAAACCTTACATCAGGTTATTGCAGAGATGGATGAAGAAATGACGAATCGCTTTTTACACACATTCACTCAAGTGAGAGGACATTTTCAAGAAGTGTTCCGTGAGCTGTTTGGTGGTGGTGAAGCCGATCTTGTATTAACGGATCCATCGAATATTCTCTCAACTGGTGTTGATATTATGGCTCGACCTCCTGGCAAAAAGCTGCAGCATTTAGCTTTGTTATCTGGTGGGGAACGTGCATTAACGGCAATTGCTTTGTTATTCTCAATCTTAAAGGTACGACCGGTACCTTTCTGTGTACTTGATGAAGTGGAAGCTGCACTTGACGAAGCAAACGTCAGCCGATTTGCGCAGTACTTAAAGGATTTCTCAGAGGCTACGCAATTCATCGTGATCACGCACCGAAGTGGAACGATGGAGGAAGCAGATGTGCTTTACGGAGTAACGATGCAGGAATCAGGTGTATCAAGACTTGTTTCGGTTAGACTGGAAGAAACAAAAGAACTAATTGAAAGCTAGGAGGAAGCAACATGAGTTTTTTTAAGAAGCTAAAAGACAAAATTACCAATCAAACAACGGAAGTAACAGACAAGTTTAAATCAGGTCTTGAAAAAACAAGAGAATCGTTTGCAGGTAAAATGAATGAACTTGTTTATAAATACCGTAAAGTAGATGAGGACTTTTTTGAGGAGCTTGAAGAATTACTCATTAGCTCTGACGTAGGAGTTACGACTGTGATGGAGCTTGTTGAACAGTTAAAAGATGAGGTTCGCTTGCGAAACTTAAAGGATACAAAAGATGTTCAACCTGTCATCTCTGAGTTACTAGCGAATATGCTTGATGAGGGAAAAGAAGCGCAAGAGCTGAACCTGCAAGCAGATGGACTTACGGTTATTTTAGTGGTTGGTGTTAATGGGGTAGGTAAAACAACATCGATTGGAAAAATGGCTCACTACTTAACGCAAGAGGGCAAAAAAGTCATGCTCGCAGCAGGAGACACATTCCGTGCTGGGGCCATTGATCAGCTTGAAGTATGGGGGGAGCGGGTTGGTGCAGATGTGATCAAGCAGCAAGCTGGTAGTGACCCAGCTGCAGTGATGTATGATGCCATTCAGGCAGCCAAGTCACGAGGCGCAGACGTACTTCTTTGTGACACAGCAGGGCGACTGCAAAACAAAGTGAATTTAATGAACGAGCTTGAAAAGGTTAAGCGTGTCATTGAACGTGAAGTACCTGGTGCCCCTCATGAGGTTCTGCTTGTATTAGACGGGACAACAGGTCAAAATGCGATGGTGCAAGCTAAAACATTTGGCCAGTCAACAGATGTAACAGGGATCGTTTTAACGAAGCTTGATGGTACTGCAAAAGGTGGAATTATTATGGCGATTAAGCGTGAGCTTGATATTCCAGTTAAGTTTGTTGGACTTGGTGAGCAGAAGGATGACTTGCAGCCTTTCCAGGCAGATCAGTTTGTATATGGCCTGTTTAAAGATGTACTGGACTCTCCTGAAGACGTACAATCGAGTTAAATTGACATGTTAAGAAAAAAACTTGACACAAGAGCGGCTCTCCTGTAATATAAATTCTCGTAAAGGGGAATCACTTAACAAGGGGTGAAGCTTCGTGCTAGATAAAACGCTCAGAATGAACTATTTGTTTGATTTCTATCATTCCCTGCTCACTCTGAAGCAGCGCGAATACATGTCCCAGTATTATTTAGATGATTTTTCCCTTGGAGAGATTGCCGAGCAATTCGAAGTTAGTCGTCAAGCGGTTTATGACAACATCAAACGGACAGAAGCGATGCTTGAAGAGTATGAAACCAAGCTTGAGCTCCTTGAGAAGTTTGAGAAACGGACAAGTTTGCTGGCTCAATTAGAAACAGCTATTCAAGAGAACGCGGCTCCTTATGAGATGCAGAGTCTAATAGATACGATTCGGAAACTGGACTAGGAGGCGGTAACATGGCATTTGAAGGCTTAGCTGAACGGCTCCAGGGTACCCTGACAAAGATTCGCGGCAAAGGGAAAGTTAGCGAGCAAGACATTAAAGAAATGATGCGTGAAGTTAGGCTTGCCCTTCTAGAAGCTGACGTAAACTTTAAAGTCGTTAAACAATTTATTACTGATGTAAAAGAAAAGGCACTTGGCCAAGAGGTAATGAAAAGCTTAACTCCTGGTCAACAAGTCATAAAAGTTGTAAATGAAGAGCTCACTGCACTTATGGGTGGGGAGCAAAGCAAACTGGCTGTTTCCACTAAGCCACCAACGGTCATTATGATGGTTGGGCTCCAAGGTGCAGGTAAAACAACGCACACAGCCAAGCTTGCAAATCATTTACGCAAAAAGCACAATCGCAAACCATTGTTGGTTGCTGCTGATATCTATCGTCCAGCTGCAATTAAACAGCTTGAGACGTTAGGGAAGCAAATTGACATGCCTGTTTTTTCATTAGGTGATCAAGTGAGCCCTGTTGAGATAGCCAAACAGGCTGTCGCCAAAGCAAAAGAAGATCATCTTGACTATGTGTTAATTGATACAGCGGGTCGCCTGCATGTGGATCAAGAGCTAATGGATGAATTAAGTCAAATTAAGGAATCCGTTAACCCTGATGAGATCTTGCTTGTAATTGACGCAATGACTGGTCAAGATGCGGTAAATGTTGCTGAGACATTTAACGAGCAACTTGGTTTAACAGGTGCTGTCCTTTCGAAGCTAGATGGTGATACAAGAGGTGGAGCTGCGATCTCGGTAAAGGCGGTCACGAATATACCAATTAAGTTCGCTGGTGTTGGTGAAAAAGTGGATCAGCTTGAACCGTTTCATCCGGACCGAATGGCTTCCCGGATCCTTGGAATGGGAGATGTCCTATCTCTGATTGAGAAGGCTCAATTTAATGTTGATGAAGACAAAGCGCGTGAGCTTGAGAAAAAAATGCGTAACGCTGACTTTACTTTTGATGACTTTTTAGAGCAGCTTGAGCAGGTTAGAAGCATGGGACCTCTTGAAGATTTACTTGGAATGATGCCTGGCATGAAGAAAAACAAAGGCATGAAGGATTTGCAAGTAGATGAAAAGCAAATTGGTCGAGTTGAAGCGATTGTTCGCTCAATGACCAAAAAAGAAAAGCAAGACCCTTCAATCTTAAACGGAAGTAGAAGAAGAAGGATTGCTAAAGGAAGCGGCACAACCATTCAGGATGTCAATCGTCTGTTGAAGCAGTTTGAAGATATGAAAAAAATGATGAAACAGATGACTGGAATGCAGACTGGAAAAGGAAAGCGTCGTGGAAAAGGACTCGGTGGCCTGAAACTGCCATTTTAAAAAAATCTATTCTGCTCCATAAGATAAGTCTTGTAGGAACGTGGAATTGATGATATTATACTAAATTGTGTAAATAATCTTGGAGGTGTACAGCGAAATGGCTGTTAAAATTCGACTTAAACGTATTGGTTCAAAGAAAGCTCCTGTCTATCGTGTAGTAGTTGCAGATTCTCGTGCTCCACGTGATGGACGTTTCATCGAGGAAATCGGAACATACAATCCGATTGCTCAACCTGCTCAGTTTTCTGTTAAAGAAGACAAAGCATTAGACTGGATGTTAAAAGGTGCTAAGCCTTCTGACACAGTTCGTAACCTTTTCTCAAAAGAAGGTTTAATGGAAAAGCTTCACAACGCTAAAAACCAAAAGTAATTTGACCCGAGGTGATCTGTGATGAAAACGTTGGTTGAACATATAGCTCAATCACTTGTTGATGATCCCGAATCTGTGAAGGTTGAAGAACATCAAGAAGGTCAGACAGTTTATCTGCGATTAACGGTTCATCCGGATGATATGGGAAAAGTGATTGGTAAAAACGGACGAACAGCAAAAGCTCTGCGCTCAGTTGTTTATGCAGCTGTGAATAAGCAGGGGAAGAAAGTAAAGCTGGATATCGTTGAATAAGAAAGGGTGGGGGAAACCTCTCCCTTTTCTTGTATGTCTATCGTTAGGTAATCTCATTGTTTTATGAATGGAGTGTGATGACATGCAGTTTTTGCAAACCGTTTCCATTAAACAAGTATTAACCGAAACCAAAAAAGATACATTAACGAATGAGCTCCATGCAGAACAAGAGCAGCTCACACGTGAAATTGAGCAGTTTCATTTTCAAATGCATAAATCGATTAAAAAGACAGATTCCACCTCTCAGGAATATCAGCTTCGCAAGCGTTATGAGCAGGAAATGAATAAACGAATGGAAAAGAAAAAGGGAATTGAGTTCAGACTTCAACAGCTTGAGCGGCTTCCCATTGGCTCTGAGATTACAAGCGGTCAAGCGCAGGCTATTGTTGAACTAAATGTAGGTGATCCTTGGCCTGATGTAGAGCAACCACTTGAGGTCGTTGTGAAGGATGGAATCATTGAACAATTTCGAGAAAGTAGGAATTCGGATGACGGAATGGTATAAAGTAGGACAGCTTGTAAATACACATGGTGTGCGTGGAGAGGTTAAGATCCTCTCAACAACGGACTTTCCCGATAAACGATTTGCTAAAGGAAGTCAGCTTGCCATCAGACAGGAAAATGGACAGTATAAAACATTAACTGTTGCCACGCATCGTATTCATAAGCAATTTCATTTACTTACATTTGAAGGCTATACCAATATTAACGAGGTTGAAGGGTATAAAGGACTTACCCTATATATATCCGCTGATAAACAAGAAGAGCTTGAAATCGGTGAATACTATTATCACGAAATCATTGGCTGCATAGTCGTAGACGAAGAAGGGTTAAAAATCGGACGAGTGATTGAGATTTTAAGCCCCGGTGCAAATGATGTGTGGGTGGTTAAACGAGAAGGACAAAAGGATCTTCTAGTCCCTTACATTGAGTCTGTGGTAAGAGAAATCGATATCACGAACAAGACGATCACCATTCACTTACTTGAAGGACTTGATGTATGAGAATTGATGTTTTAAGTCTGTTTCCTGACATGTTTACAGGAGTCTTTGGTCAGTCTATTTTGAAACTAGCTCAAGAAAAAGGACTTGTCTCTTTAAACGTAACAGATTTTAGAACCTATTCAACGAATAAGCACAGCCGTGTAGATGATTATCCATATGGTGGCGGTGCGGGTATGGTCTTAACGCCTCAGCCGATTTTTGATGCTGTAGAAGATGTGAAGCAGCCAGACTTAAAAGTAAGAGTGGTTTTGCTCTGTCCTCAAGGAGAGCCTTATACGCAAGCAAAAGCAGAGGAACTCGCCAAAGAAGAGCAGCTCATCTTAATCTGTGGTCATTACGAAGGCTATGATGAACGTATCCGTGCGCATCTTGTGACAGACGAGATTTCACTAGGTGACTATGTGTTAACCGGTGGGGAGCTTGGCGCAATGGTTATTGTTGATAGCGTGACCCGTTTACTTAAAGGAGCCCTAGGGAACGACGAATCCGCAGAAACGGACTCCTTTTCAACAGGCATGCTTGAGCATCCACAGTACACACGTCCAGCAGAGTTTCGTGGACTCCAAGTACCTGAAGTCTTACTATCCGGTCATCACGGCCGTATTGAAGAATGGCGCACAAAGGAATCACTCAAGCGAACATTCGAAAGACGACCAGAGTTAATTAAGGAAGAATCTCTGACACAAAAGCAGCAAACATGGATCAAAGAGTGGGAACAAGGGATGTAAGGTAAAAAAGCTTGGCATTTCATAAAAAGAATCTTGTATCACACTTTTATCTATGCTAGTATAGATCTTGTGGCAATTCGCCCGTTATTAAGATGTTCCGCTGCGGCTATCCGACAAGAATGTCTGTTTGGAAGGAGGGGAATACGACTATGAGCAACATTATTCAAGAAATTACAAATGAGCAGCTTCGCACGGATCTTCCAGATTTCCGTCCTGGAGACACGTTAACGATTCACGTTAAGGTTGTTGAGGGAACTCGTGAGCGTATCCAGCTTTTTGAAGGCGTGGTTATCAAACGTCGCGGATTTGGAATCAGCGAAACATTTACAGCTCGCAAAATTTCTTATGGTGTAGGAGTTGAGCGTACATTCCCATTACATTCACCGAAAATCGAAAAGATCGAAGTGAAACGTCGCGGTAAAGTACGTCGTGCTAAGCTTTACTATCTACGTAACCTACGTGGAAAAGCTGCCCGCATCAAAGAACTTCGCAGAAAAGCATAATCATTGGTCTACAATGATAAAAAAGGAACGTCCTTCGTATGAAGGGCGTTCTTTTTGTTTGGGAAATGTCTATGTGAGACTCGTAGGAACCTAACCTTAAACATACGAGGAATCTTTGAATGAACCGATCTTTTTCAAGTCTACTTACTCTTTTCTTTATTGTAACGATGCCAAATCCATTAAGTGCAAAACGACTCTACATCATATTAATTTAAAAGACTTTTATGGTTCGTATATCAATCTGCTTGATCATATGCTTCAAAGGAAATTCGTAAGCGATATCCGAATCTTAGCTTTGATTTATATGATGTGGACATCGAATCGATTCAATGGTGTGTTGAAGGAGGGTACTCATTTGAGATAGCCGTGATCTATCAAACAGATGAAGGACAGCATAATCCACCATACGGTTTAGAAACTCTTACCTATATGATCTCGGTTGGAAACGTAGACCTCATTTATTATAAACATGAAGATGTAGTGTAATAAATGCTTCATAAACCAGAATACTCTTTATTTAGAACGATTGTCGTGGGATCAGTACAGATCCGATTGTATCTTGAAATGGAAAGAGAGTTTCTTCTAAAAGAAGCTATCTTTTTTGCTGGAATTAAAGTAGTATATTAAATTTTTAGAGGACCATTTAAATTCCATAGTGAAACATTTGATGATAAATAAGGATTATAATAAGTATATATTGTATACTTAATCAAAAATATACTGACGATCAAAAAAATGGAGGTAAAATGAATTATGACTGAAAAACGATGGTATTTATCAACCTGGTTTATTTCTATATGTTTTGCATTATGGTTATTAGTGATTCCTTTAATCTTAGGGATTGTACTATTAATAATAAAACATTTAGGAGATAAAAAGAGAAAAGCGTATTGGAAAGATAATGGTCTAGATGATTTAGAAAAAGTTAAATTAAAAACAGAGAAGCTAACTAAAGAATCAGAGAATCTAAAGAAGGAAAATGAAAAAATAAAACAGGATATAATAATTGAATCTGGAAATTTAGAAAAAGAAATTGAAAAAGTAAAAGAGAAAGTTAAGCATGAAGAAATGGCACTCTCTAAAGATAATGATTTAATTAAACTAGAAATTGAGAATGAAAATAATAAACTTAAATCGTTAAAAGCTGAGTTAGTTTCCTACGAAGAAGAGCACCTCAATCAGACATTTGGATTTTATGAACCTAAGTATGGGTTTGAAAACAGTGAATTATTTAAGAATGAATTAAATGATATTAGACAGAAGCAAAAGATAATGGCAAATGTAGATGAAGCTACGATTTCAAGGAGCTGGCAAGTTGATGGAAGTGTAAAAAAAGGCGAAGCCATGAGGAAAAGTAACGTTAAACTTGCAGTTAGGGCATTTAATCAAGAGTGCGATACAGCCATTTTAAAAGCAAAGTTTAATAATATAGAAGTAATAGAAAAACAAATTAAAAAAGCAAAAGAGCAAATTAATAAGCTCAATTCACGTAATGGTATTGAAATTAGAGATGAATATCTAGCTTTAAAGATTGATGAGTTATATTTGGTCCATGAATTTCATCTTAAAAAAGAAGAAGAAAAAGAGGAACAACGAATATTAAAAGAACAGATGCGTGAAGAGAAACGAATTCAGGCTGAAATTGAACGTGAACGCAAAAAGCTTGAAAAAGACGAGAAACATTTTAAGCAAGCCTTGGAAAAGTATGATAAGCAAATGGAAACTGCTAGTGAAGAATTAAAACAGGAAATTCAGATGAAAATTGAGGAAATTCAAGAGAGGGTAATTGATATTCAATCTGAAAAAGAAAAAGTGGATTTTAGAGAACAAAATGCTAAAGCCGGTTATGTTTATATCATTTCAAATATCGGTTCGTTTGGAGCAGACGTTTTTAAAATTGGTATGACAAGAAGGCTAGAACCAATGGATCGAGTAAATGAACTTGGAAGCGCATCAGTACCTTTTAATTTTGATGTACATGCAATGGTGTTCTCCGATGATGCACCTAAGTTAGAACGTGCCCTTCATAAAGCATTTGAAAATTATCAAATAAATAAAGTAAATCCTCGAAAAGAATTTTTTAGAGTTGATATTAACGAAATAGCTAAAGTAGTAAGACATAACCATAATAAAACAATTGAGTTTACTAAATTGGCTGTTGCTGAAGATTATAGAAAGTCACTCCAATTGATTCAAGAAGAAGTTGAGGAGAAAACTCTAGAAAAAATAGCTGTAAGTTAATTGGATCAATCAATTTGCGTATTCAAAATAAGGGTTCATCTCCACTAGTCCATTTGAAAGCAGGGACATGATGAAACATGCAAACCTTTTAGTGACGTTGGTTGTCATTTTAGTGGTTAGTCTTCCTTTTATCGCGGGTCACAGGCTGATATATGGGAGCTCTAGCTATATGGAGATACGAACATCTAGTAAATGATGAAGGTTACGCACCGAAAGATATTTTAGCGGTCAAAACGGAATATAACGTTAAAAACAGTGCAGGTCAAACGTATTTAACCTATGTGGATCTTAAACAAGACTATAAAGAATATGAGCATGTCTATGGCTATAACAAGGAAAAGGGTGTGTGGAAGCAAGGACGGTTTCCAAAAAATTAAACGATACTTATCACCATTAAAATCATTCAGATTGGAGCGTTCAAATGAAAATTCCTTTTCTAATAAGCGGATGTGCCGTTCTATTGATTGTTACAGGTTGTTTTAAAGGTGAGAATCAAGTGGAAGTCAGTCCGACTTTTGATAATGAGTTTGGTGAGATGTTTGGGATTGATCAGAAGGTTGGAATTGTAGGTGGACCCGTTCTTGCTGGAGAGAGTCAAAAATGGATGTGGCATTTCTGGGGAGAAGAGGCTCCGAATCAGTATTTTAGCGCTGTTGCGACCAATCTAGAGTCTAAGGAAGAAGTAAATCCAATTATTCAAAGCGCAATTCTTACACAAAGAGATAGCCTTGAAACGATTAGTCACAGTCCATCTGAAGTCCAATTCCCTTCAGAAGGCATTTGGAAAATTGAAACGTATATTGAAGATGAATTTTTTGATGAGTTTGTTGTAGAGGTACATCCAGAAGGTACTGAATTAACGTATTAAATTATAAGAGCCGTACATACGTGTTTAAAAATAAAACAATAATTCTCGTTCTTTCACTCGTAGTGATGGGGGTAGGAATTTTTATTTGTCAATCAGCCATTTCAGATGTTAGTGAACTGGCTTTCCTTGAACAAGAGTTAAAAAAAGGCTAGAGGGAAGACAGGGCTCAAAATATTGCAGACAGTGAGAAGGAACCTGATTGGAGAAACCTAAAGACTAAGGAAATTAAAGCCATGATTCGAAATGGAGAAAGTGTAGCCGGTCTGAATGAAGCAAGAGATGAGGATGACTGGTGGAGAGAAGAATTAGCGAGTGACATTAGCAACTTTCATACTAGCTTTAATAATATGTTTTGGGAGTGGGAAGCGACCATTGGTTTTGACGAGGAAAATGCTGTTTACTTAAACGGAATTAAAGAAAACCTTATATCATTTAGCAAAACAACGGAAGGTCATAAACTGAATAAGGATGTTGTAAATGCTGCTTCAGCCGTTGAAAAAGCGATTGAAACCGAGGATCTCAAAGGATTAGAGATTGCTCATACCATCGTGCATGATTTAGATATCTTCTATAATGGCTATGAGGTGAATCAGGAAAAACCATCAGCCGATTCCTTTGATGACACACCATTTATGGTCACACATTATAACGATGATGATACGAGCGAAGTGGAAAGTTACGTTCAAAACAGTAATTAATGTTTGCTTTACCATTGCCATACTCATGATAATCATTGAAATCTATTCCTACAAACTATATAAAAGTATGAAATTAAATAAAAAAGAGATTCAACCATTATGACATGAGGATCTCTTTTTAATCAATTGCATTTATACAGACCTGTTTGTATAATCAGAGACAGAAGATAGAATTACTGTTACTGAAATATTTCTGCTTTTTTATAGATAGGTGTTATGTATAGTTTCTAGGAGATGATGACAATGAGTAAAAGAACACAGATTCTTGATGTAGCGACTGCTCTCTTTTATAGAGACGGGATTCATGCTACGGGGGTAGACAAAATTGTGGCTGAAGCTGGGGTAGCAAAAATGACCATGTATAACCACTTTCCTTCTAAGGATGACTTAATCCTTGCTTATCTTGAGAAGCGGGACACAGAATGGAGATCTTGGTTTGTTGAATCGGTTAATGAATTAACGAAAGATCCAACTGAAAAATTACTAGCATTATTTGATGTATTGGATAGCTGGTTTAATGGACCTGACTTCAATGGTTGTGCATTTCTTAATACAGTTGCTGAATTTTCAAGTGTCACACATCCATTTCATGAGGCTGCGGTTGAACATAAAAAGATCTTAAAAGATTATATGTTAGAAGTGGTTCAAGCAACAGAAGCAACAAACGCAACAGAGCTTGCAGATAGCTTATACCTTCTTGTTGAGGGATCGATCGTCACGGAATTAGTGTTCCAAAAAGGGGATTCAGCCAAAAGAGCAAAGGCTGGGGCTAGGTTAATGCTCTCCAATATTTAATTTAGATCACTGACTACTTAAGAAGAGGCTGGGACAAAACTAAAAATCAACTAGAAAATGGCGAATGATTCTACAATCGAATCATTCGCCATTCGTGTTTTTATTTGAACTAGCGTAAGGAGAACCCGAGACTCCCTCCGAAAAAGTTAATGTATCAATGGTTTTAAGGTTTTTAAAGAGATAAAAATATTTTTTATGAATCAATCAATAT
>NZ_JBNNQX010000021.1:0-39274 GCF_050276055.1 Alkalihalobacillus sp. NPDC127517
GCTCGAAGAAGTGACAAAACGTGGCGGAGCACAGATCGGCAACAGTTTAAAGACAATTTTTGCCAGACAAAAAATGGATGGAGTTACTTCTCAGTTAGAGCAATTAGGCATATCTGCTTATACTGCAAGTGGTGATATCCGTAATACAATGGATGTTTGGGACGACATTGCAGTTAAATGGGACTCTTTAAATAATTTACAGAGATCTCAATTAGCAGAGCAAATGGCGGGCAAATATCACATAAATTCGATGCTCAGTCTCTTTAATAACTACGATAAAGTTATGCAAAATGTAGAGACTTCTGTAAGTAGTTATGGGTCGGCTGAGAAAGAATTAGAGCTATTCCAAGAAGGATTAGAATTCAAAATTTCTCAAGCGGTCGCAGCATTCGAGAGGTTGTCATACGTTATTGGAGAGTCAGGATTACTAAAGGTCATGATTCTTTTAGTTGATATGTTTGCTAATACCGTTAATGGGATGGCCGATATCACGGAAATGACGAACGGACTCAATCTAATTTTACCACTAGCTGCTGTAGGCGTTTATGGCTTAGTCAAGGCTGGTAATTTGTTGGCTGTTACGCTCAACACTGTGGGGAAAGCTGGAACTTTTGCGAAGGTGAGCTTGGGCTGGCTAGGTGCTGGATTAATTGGAATTCAACTTATTACATCAAGTCTGTTAGGGACTGCCAATGCTGCAAAAGCAAATTCTGAAGCGTTTATTCAAAATGCTCAGTCTTATAAAGGTACTAGTGATGAGGTTGAACGTCTTAAAAAGAAGCATGATGAACTTATAGCAAGCGGAGATAAATCAAAAGAAACACAAGGCGAATTAGAGGAAACATTGAAGGCAATCCATGCGATTAATCCACAACTAGTAGACAGTACTGGTAAGTATGGGGAGCAAATGGAGCTTAATGCTGATGCTACGAATCGCTATGTAGAAAGCTTAAAAGCAATGACTGATGCCGAGTTAGAATCAGCTAGGTTAGTCGCTAACGCTTCTAGAGTTGCAGCTATTGGAGATTTAGCCGAAGCACAGAACGAGTATGATAAGTTCGATCGGAAAACCGAAGAAACTTTTAATAAGCTTGGTGAAATCGAAAAACGCTTCGATAAAAACGGTATCGCCAATGTATCTAAGACAATTGATGATGAAATAGAGGAAATATTAAAGAGTCTAGATAAAGCAAGAAAAGCGGAGACCCCTGATATGATAGACATTCAAGGACTCCAAAATGAAGTTTATGAATTAGAGCAAATCAAAAAGCAGTATGTAGAGTTGTCTGCAGAAAAAGATATTGCTGATTTTGCCTCTGCCGCTCAACGTAAGCAAGAATCAGAGCAACTAATTGATTCTATTAATGAGCAAGTAGATACGATCGATCAAATGATTGCTGGTACATATAAAGCTATCCCACCAACTGGCGAACTTGGCGAGGAAATGGAAGAGCTTGGAGACCAACTAGACTATGCCGGTGAAGCAGGAGAAAAGCAAGTTACCGCTCTTGATAGAGTGCTTGAAAAGTACGATGAACTCACTCCTGTTATGTCTAGTCTTAACGGCTTACTTGACGATTTAGCTGCTGGAAAAAATATTTCCGCAACGGCTGCCGCTAATCTTTCTAAGGAAATTCCTGGATTAGTTAAGCATATGAAGGAAGAAAACGGCCAAGTAAAAATAAATGAACAAGGCATTGAGTTATTAAGAAAAGCTAACATGAAAGCCTATGAGGATATTATTGAGGCTGAAAAGCAATCCTTAATAAATCGTCAAAGGACTAATAAAGAAAAGCTTAAATCTTATGGAATAGAAGTTAAAGCTATACAAACTGTAGCTGAAGCCCATGAGGAACTGGCTAAACTTGAAGACGATCGTGTTAAAGCTGCTCAATTTGCCGATTATATGCCTCCTGAACATCAGCAACAAGCACAAGAAAGAGTAAAGGCTTATAGTGAGGGTGTTAAAGGATTAAGAGACTTTGCTTCGGAAATGGCCGAGTTGGAAGCAATGGCTGGAATTACAACGTCTAGCTTGCAAACAGTTGGCTCAGAAATCGAAAAGCAAACCGAGGCGCAAGAGGGAGCAAATAAAGAAACTAAAGAGGCTATTTATCTTACGGACGAATACCGTAATAAAATGGCTCGTTTCAATTTAGAGCAATCGAAATTAAATAGATTAAAATCCGACTACGCTCGTCATTCTAAAAAATATCGTGATTCAATCCAAAAAGAAATTGACCTTATGAACGATCAAAAGAAAGCGACCAGTGACCAAATTGACAATCTTAATACTCAAATTAAGACTGGAAATTACGCTCAAACTGGTATGCAAACTTTTACTAGTGGTGGAGGTAATTCTTCAGGTAGCGGATCGGGTACATACAACGGTAAATATGCAACGGAAATTAATAACGCAGCACAACGTCATGGCGTTGATCCTAACTTAATCGCTGCTGTTATTCAAGCGGAATCATCATTTAATCCAAATGCAAAATCAGGAGCGGGCGCACAAGGTTTAATGCAGTTAATGCCTAAGACTGGTAAAGCAATGGGATTAAAGAGTCCTTATGACCCTCAAGATAATATCTACGCCGGTACTAAGTATTTAAAAGAAATGCTTGATACCTTCAATGGAAACTTAGAGCTTGGCTTGGCAGCTTATAATTATGGCCCCACTCGTATTCTTAATAACAACAATAAAATGCCAACCAACAAAGAGACTACTAACTATGTTAAAAAGATAACTGCTGCATATTCAGGAACTGGAACAACGTCTTCCAGTGGTGGTGGCGGTAAAATTGCTGGTTGGGATGGAGATATTACATCTCAATACAATGCACAAGAGAGCTTCCGTAAGAACCTACACCAAGGAATGGATTTACGTGCCTCTATTGGAACGCCTCTCGGCACTCCTGTAGCTGGTGAAGTTGTCTTTGCTGGGATGGGGACAAAAGGTAGTGGATACAACGATTACGGTAATGCTGTAGCTGTTAAAGATTCAAAAGGCGATGTACACGTTTATGGACATTTGGACAGAGTAGATGTTAAAAAAGGTCAACGTGTTGGTGTTGGTGACTTAGTGGGTACGACTGGTAATACTGGACGTAGCACGGGGCCTCACTTACATTATGAAATCCGTAAAAATGGACAACTAGGAAACACCCTCAATCCTCAAGGTGTGGTTGGTCAGATCAAATCAGGCGCAATATCTGCAGGGTCGGGAGACTCAGCGTCAGTAGTTGCAGCCAACCAAGCTCAATATAAAGACAATGCTCAAAATGAAATTGTTCAGTTAGAGCAATCGTTAATAGATTTTGACCAAAGAATTAAAGAATTAAATTTAGAGATAATTAATTCTAAGGTTGCTGAATTTGACCGTAAGAAGGAACAAACCGAGCAACGTTTAGCCGAGATTGACTTAGAGCAATCAGAAACCTACGATAGCTCGGAAGATTGGATAAAGCTACAAGCCGAACGTGAAAAAATAATTGAGGAACAGGCTAAATACGAAAAAGAGGCAATTGACTATATATATGGTGAAATTCGCAAGAATAAGAGTTTAACCGATGCTCAAAAATCCGAACTAGAGGATTTACTTGTTCAACGTAATATAGCAATGTCGCAAATTCAACAGCAATTGAATGAGGCTGCATTTGCGGTAATTGAAGCTAATTTACGTCAATTCACACGTAGGAAAGAACAACTTCAAAACCAATTTGACCGCCTAGAGGTTGAAATTAATGGCGAAATTGAAAATACTGAAAAGTGGATTGCTCTACAACTTAAAAAAGAAAATCTTTTGAGAGAAGAAAAGCAGCACGATGAGGACGCAATTAAATATCTTAAAGAGCAGATTAAGAACAATAAAAATCTTAATGCTTCACAGAAAGAGATATTAAATGGGAATCTAAATCAATTCACTTCCGAGTATTATCAAAAAGAAAAAGAGCTTCAGGATTTAAGAAAGAGGCACATTGAGGACATTGTAGATACATATAAAAAGGCTCTTGAAACTACACGTGACGCTGGTATTAAGGTTATTGACGACTTAATTTCAGCTATCGATAAAGAGGCTTCTGATGAGGATTACAATAAACGTTTGCAGAAAGAATACGATAAGCGTCAAGAAATTATGGATGATATCGCTAAACTTTCACTTGATGACTCAATGGGTACTCAGAAACAAGTTGAGGACTTAAAGAAGCAACTAGAAGAACAGAATATGTCTATCGAGGACATGCAAACGGATCGTACTCGTGAGCTTCGTAAAGATGCCTTAAATGAACAGAAAGACGAAATCAACAATAAATACGATGATATTCTCAATGACGAACGTAAGTTTAATGAAATGCGACAGCAAATGTTAAATGGCTCTAATAAAGCTATTATCAAGGATCTTGAATCATTTTATAAAGCTATCGTTGCTAATAAATCTATTCCAACTGCTCAAAGAAATAATGCTGAAGATGCTTTGAAAAGTGCTCAACAATACCTCAAAGATAGCAAACCTGTAAAAATGGCGAGCTTTAAAAAGGGTGGAATATTACCAATGTGGGGTAGCGAGGGCAGAATAGTTGAAGCACATGAGGGAGAAGCGATATTCCCTAAAGCTGATACCAAAAACCTTTTAGAAACAATAAAATTAAATAAGCTTATCCATCCTAAGTTAACAGAAATGATGAACAAGTTTGCTGGTAAAGATTTTAACTCCCCATCTACGACTAATAACAACTCAACTTTCAAATTTGGCAACATCATTATTCAAGGCGGCAGTAAAAACGACGCAGAGCAATTCATGAATCAGGTTTTTAATATCGCTAAAAACAAAGGTGTAAAGCTTGGTTATTGACAGGAGGTGTAAACAATTTATCATTATCATTCTCTACCACTCGATGTTCCAGAAGTTGATTTGAAACTTTGTAAACCAAATAGAGACGTAGTCTCTAATTTAAGCCCTCATGTTATATCTGTAAGAACTAGTTTAAAATTTAAGTCTGTATCAGAAATACAAATTGAGCTTCCTGCAATGTATTCAAACTTTTTTAGAAAACAGGTAAAAGCACCGTATGTACATTTATTAAGAGAGAAATATAGAATACGCTTTTCTCGTGCCGAGAAAGAGTACATGTTTGTAATAACGGATATTCAAAAGAGTTCAGGTGATAATGGTGAATTGTATTCAATAACCGCCAAAACAGTTGAATATATTCTTTCTTATCATAGAGTAGACAATTATAAAGTTCAATCTGTATCAATTGAGGAAGTAATGGCTGATGTTGTGAAAAATACACCTTTTAAAATTGGACATATAAGCGAAAAGTTTAACCATAAGAGGAGACAGTTTGATATTTCCTCCACCTATAAATTAGATTTCATTTATCAGATAGCCGATGCATTTGAAGCCATAGTTCAATTTGACGGAATTAACAATCTAATTCATTTCTATGATGAAGAAGAGTTGGTCGTTGATACCAATTTGACTATTTCGGAAAATAATTATTTATACAGTATGACTGATAGTAAAAGCTTAGACGATATAGTAACAAGAATGTACGGCAGAGGTTCGGAGGGCTTGCAATTTCATTCTGTAAACCCAACTGGAAAACCTTATATTGATGACTTTTCTTACTTCTTACACCCTTTTAAGCGTGATGAAAATAGAAATGTTATTTCTCGCAGTAATTATATGTCTGATGAATTGTGCCATGAGATTCTTGATTATAATAAATTTGTAAGTGACAATCAAAACAAATTTAGAGATCTTTTAGATAAAAAGAGGATAAATCAAGATAAACGAAGAAACGAAGAAATTAAACTTTCGTCTTTAGAAAGTGATCTACAAATAGCGCAAGATTTAATTGATTTATACAATGATGGTGCTCAAGAGTGGGATTTAGAACAATTAAAGAAAGATTATAGAGAAAAGTTGGCGAAGGTTAAGAATCAAAAGACTGTGATTATTGATCTTGAAAAAGAGGGAAAGCTATTAAACGAAGAGATTGCCACTCTTAATTCTCAATTTAGCTTAGAGAATAATATTGGCGAAGATTTAATAATTGAATTGTATGATTACATACAAGAAGGCGAGTGGTCTGATGATACATACATTGACGAAACAGACTTGTATGAGGGTACTTTCAAGGAATTAAGAAAGCGGAATTTACCTAAAGTCAATGTGAATCTTGAAGCAGCTAACTTTCCAATAATAAAGACTGAACAGCATAATTGGAAAAGATTTGATGTAGGTCACCGGATAAGATTAAAGCACGACAGTCTTCATACTGAAATTACATCAGTTGTCATGTCTTACGACCAAGATTACAAACAAGGCACGTTCTCAATTAATATAAATGACGGTGCAGAAGATAATTATGATAGATTTGCGGATATAATCTACACGGTTCAAAAACAAAATACAGATTACAATATTCGCAAAATCGATTATACAAAAGTGGCCAACGATTTTTCAAAACGAAATAACCGCATAGCTACTCCAGTAAAAGCCCCCACACTACTTCCTAATTTTGAATCAATTCAAAAGACAGACAATCCCAATGGTACAGTTAACATAAGATTTTCATGGATATATACAAAAGATCGAACCATTGATGAAACTAATATCGATGGATTTTTTGTTTACATAAGACAAAGTAAAAGTGATGAGCCTTATCAGATTCAAGGGACTAGAAGAGATGAAAATTATTATAATGCCAACCCTGATATGCGTAGCTATACCTTTAATAATTTAACGGCCAATGATTATTATACATTTGCTGTAGCTGCATACCGAATGGTAGATAGCGATATTAATAGGGAGAACATTATAATCTCAGACTTAGTGCAACCAAAACGAAGCCAATAGGCTTATTTTTTATGCCTTTAAAAACCATATTTTATTAAATTAAGGAGATGTTTACATGACAGTAGAACAAACAAAAGTAGAAACACCCGAGCAAACGGAAGTCGTTGCAACACAGACCTCCACACAAGCACCCGAAAAGAAGGAAAGTGGCACTGGTGAGAGTCTTGTTGCCGCTAAAAAGGAAGAAAAGAAAGTTTCCGATGAACCTGTAGTTGATGGGGAGGAAACCGCTACATATAAAGCTGAAATTGAGGGGCTGAAATCACAACTTGAGACATTAACTCAGGAACGTGACCAGTTACTTAATGAAAAGCCAAAAGAGAAAACGGAAGCAGAACTTAAGCTTGAAACAGAAATGAAAGAGTTTCAAGACCAAAAGATTGCTTTTGAGTTTGAGAAAAGAGGGATGTCAGACTTTGCGGATCTTATTAAGGTTGACGCAGAAAATTTAGAGGATACGTTCACGGCACTTGAAAAAGTGTTGAATGAACGAAAAATGGATAACAGTTACAAACCTACTGGCACTGGCTCAGAGGGTGACGCTTATTCTATTGCTAAAGAAAAAGGCGATGCAGCAGGTTTATTTAAAGGTGTTTTATTCGGCAACAGAAAGTAAGTAATAATTTAGCAAGCATTAAAAACAAAAAAAACTAATTAAAGAATAGGATGATTTATACTATGTCATTTTTATCAACTCAAGATTATACAACTCACCAAAATATCGATATGCACCAACAAATCATTGATCTGAACCCTGAACGTACAAAATTTTTAAACTTCCTACTTACTAAACAAGAGAAAGCTACTTCACCAAAAGTATATTGGATCGAGGAAGAACTTTCTGATGCTGCAGAAACAATTGCTGAAGGTGGAGACGCACCAGACTTTGTTAAAGACTCTCCAAAAGAAATTGATAACCACTTAGAAATCTTTTCAGCAACGGCTTCGGTTTCTACTACTCGTCAGGAATCTGTAGGAGTTGGAATTCAAGATGAAATGGCAAGAGAGGTAGCTAAAAAAGCATCGTCTATTAAACGTCTAGCAGAGAAAAAGCTTCTTTACGGAAATAAACGTTTTGCACAAGGTAAGCGTGAGACTAATGGTATCTTTAATCAAGTTGACCCAACGCACCAATTCACTGGTCAATTAACTGCTGAAACTTTCGATCAAACATTATTGGCTCTTTATGAAGCTGGTGTGAACTACAATATGCAAGTGTTCTGTAGTGCTCATGTCAAAAACATTATTGATAAGTTTGACGAGTCTAAAGTTCGCCATTTAACAGCAGATAAAATGTACGGATACACAATCGATCGTTACTCAACTGCGTATGGTGACGTTACTTTTGTTGACGTGCCGGGTATGAATCGTGACGATTTACTGGTTCTGAATGATGAGTTTGTTACACTACCAGTCCTTTATGGTTTGAAAGGATCTTACCTTGGTAAAAAAGGTTCTTTAGATTCATTCTTCATGGAAACTCAAATGGGCGTTAAGTTACTTAACCGTAAAGCGGCTGCTACATTCAAGATCGAAGCACCTGCTACTGGTGAGTAATAAATAATTGGGAGGGCTACGGCTCTCCTATTTTTTTTAGCATATCTTACTTAAATAATTAAGTGGAAAGGGAATAAAAATGAGCGAAAAACAAACGTATGTTATTAGAAGAAAAGCCAATAGGATTTCACTCAATGACTTGGCCAAGTATATTGGAATTTCAGCTTCAGCATTATCGCAATATGAAAGTGGTAAGAGCAAAATAAGCCAAGAGAATATAAAAAAATATCAAGATCGCATAGATGAGCTTAATCAGCTACCTATTTAATAAGAGGCCATTATTTGCTTGACGGTGCATGGCTTCTTATTTGTATGTAGTTTGCTATTTACCGTCAAGCAAATATAAAAATAAGAAAGTTGGATTAAATAATGGACATAAAATCCTTATTAGGTAAGCTATCAGACCAAAAAGCAAGTTGGTTTAAGTATAGGAATAATTGCTATTACTACGAGGAAAAGAGACCTCAAAGTGATGAAGAATTTTTAAATAGAGTGGCCACGTCTAAAACCTTATCCGGTCTTAAAGAATGGGAACGCACCGAGGAATATCAAAAACTTTTAGCCATTTATACTGAATCACAAATGGTAAGTGACTTAAAAGACGTGTATGATACGTTGCTTGAAAAAGCTAAAGAGGGTGACGATAAAGCGGTAAAAAGCTTGCTACAAGTATCGCACAAGATAAAAGAATATAGCGTGGATGCTAAAAAAGCATATGGTGAAACAAAGAAAGAGCCTGAAGATGAATACGCAGGTTTCACAACAGAATAGAGGTGTAGTTAGTGGATATAAGTAAACTACCTAAAAAAATGCAAGAAATAATGACAAGTATATATCTATACATATTTAACTTTATTTCCTTGGCCGATAACAGCTTTAATCTTGTGCCTTTCAAGCTACATGTGGAGCAAAGATACCTACTCGAAAACCTAGGAAAATTCAATATCATATCTAAAGCACGACAGCTAGGTATATCGGTTGCCATTAAGGGATTTATGCTAATGTCCGCTTTAACAAAGGACAATACCAACTACCTCATAGTATCGCATAGTGAAGAATCCGCTAATGAACTATGGGCTAAGTTAAAAACCATGAACAATAGCATGGACAAGCATAGAAAAAGGTTCCCAAATTTAGTTCCTAAAACAGTTATTGATAATCGTGATGAGCTTTCATTTGATAACGGTTCACGTATTAGACTAGCCGTTGCTGGTAATAAGGATCTTGGTCGAGGTGCAACATATGAAATTGTACTTTTATCGGAGTTTGCTTTTTATTCCGATCAAGAACGGATACTAGTTGGGGTTGAGCAAGCTCTTGCAAAATCAAACACCAGTAAAATTGTTATTGAGTCAACAAGTAATGGAATGAATCATTTTTATGACATGGTAAGCAAAGCTTCAAAAGGTACGGAGTTCAGTAAATATAAGCTATTCTTTTTCCCGTTTTACGCTAAAGGGTATGAACAACTATACGCTGCAGACTATGAAGAAGCGGTAGAGGATCACATTAATAATCATGGAAAGATGCTTACCAAAGAGGATTTAACTAAGCATGAATTAAGGCTTTTCGAGGACGGAGCTTCTTTAACGCAGCTTGTATGGAGACGCTACAAGTTAAAGGACATGAATGAAAAGGTATTTGAACAAGAGTTTCCTTCATCTTGGCAAAGTTCTTTTATATCTAAAGATGGTGACACAGTATTTGACCAAGAAAAGATTATTGACGATATGAGGCATGTTTCTAAGTACATGACCAAGCAAGAGGTAAGGGAATGGATATTAAACAATCCTAATAAGCCGTTTGTGGATTCATTTGAAAGCTTGGTAAAGCATGTAGAAAAATCATTGTTTATTTACAAGATGCCTGAGCCTCATGTTTATATGTTTGGTGGTTGTGACGTAGCTGCCGGTTATGGTGGAGACGACTCAGCGATTGCCATTTATGACGAAGAAGGAGAGCAAGTGGCCGTCTTTAAAAGCAATAGACAAAATCCTAAAAAGTTTGCCAAGATCATTAATAAACTAGGTGAATTTTATAACTATGCTTTCATGGTTGTAGAGAGTAATACATATGGTCAAGCGGTACTTCAATATCTTACTGACGAAGACATTGATTACCCTAACTTATATAAAGAAAAAAGATGGAATGGCGGTCGTAAGTCTAAATCAAAAGTAGGTCAGACAACTACGGCAACCACTAAGTCTAGAATGATAAGTGACTTTAAAGAGCAATGGGATGAGGATTTATTAAAGGTAAATGACGTTGAAACCTTGCAACAAATGCAAATCTTTATACATAGAGAGAATGGCAGTACTGGTAACAAAAAAGGACGTAAGAATAAAGATGACTTGGTTATTGCTTCAGCATTGGCCAATGTAGGATTTAAGACAGGTAATTATTATGTAGACATTATGACCGATGATGAATATTAATCATGGGCTTATTTGACGTTAAAGGAGATAGTTAATGCAAAATTTACAGCAATACGTAGAGGATAGACATGGTAGACAAAGCGATCATAATTGGTTATTAAATGAAGTAAAGTCCGTAGAGCATACAAATAGAATTGAACATGCGTTAGAAATTGAGGAATATCTAGAGGGACAACACCAAATTTTAAACAAGCCAGTAGAAGAATATAAGGGTGAATGGTACGAGCCTAAGAAAGTGATATTGCAACATGGAAAGACTATTTGTAATTATCACACCTCGTATTTATTACAAAATAAATATCAATTTACTGGTTGGGATAGAGTAAAAGAAATTTATGAAGGAGTGGATAGTCGAGGTAGTTTCTATCAAACGACTTATGAATTGGGAGATAGTATGTCCCAACATGACTATGCATTTGAATATGGATACATGGATGAGAACAGAAATATCAAGTCTAGACGAATTAAAGCTATTCATTCTTATCCTATCTTTAATGATTTTGGTACGATGATTGCCTTTATTGAACACTGGAAGAATGCACGAAAAAGCTATTATATTTTTTATGATGGGGAATTTGTTTATACTTTCATAGGTGGGAGTAAGGGTGGAAAGCTACAACACATGGATACAAAGTATAGTATTACTGGACTACCTACCTTTATTAGTACTGGTCAAGACGTATCAAAATTAGGACGTTCTATGGTCAACGACTTTGTACCAATCATTGACGTTATGGAAGAAATCACAAGTAAGTTTGCTGATACGTTCCATAAGACGCATGATCCAATTAAGGTTATCGCTGGTGACATGGTGTTTAGTAAGAAGAAGATTAATGAGGATATTGTTGGTAAGGTGCTACATGTATCGGATGAAACAAAGGTATACAACTTAACGACAACGCTTGATTATAGTAGCTTGAAAGCTATATATGAGATCCTTACAAAAGCTTTATTAGACGTTACAAATACACCAAGCATTAGTATGAACCAAGGTGGCGGTGCTGCTAACTTAGCGGAAGTAAGTATCAAGATGATGTATACACTTGCTGATATGAAAGCCGGTCGTTCAGAAATGAATATGCGTAAAGCTTTCTATGAGCGGTTCGATAAGCAAAGACGTATGCTTGCAATGAAGGGTATCACATTTACGGATGAGGAATTCGATAGCTTGGACGTACAGTTTAGACATGCTAGACCACAAAACGAAAAAGAAATTATAGATAACATTGCAACGTTAAAGAGCGTTGGTGGTATTAGTCTTGAGACTATCCTAGAACGTAGTCCATTGACAGAGGATGTTAAGGTGGAACTGATTAGACTAGAGCGTGAGGGACAATTTGATAAGCCAAGACAAGTGGTTGAACAAGTGGAAGTACGTAAGTTAGGTGATGGGAATGTAGAGGGCAATGGAGTAGAGATAGTGTAGGGATATTTTAGTTGTGGTGAGAGTACACAGGAGAGGGAAAACGTAGGCGTGGTAAGGACAAATGGAGCGTAGATATTAGAGCTACAAACACACGCCTGTTACCCACTAAATATTTTTTAATTTTAATGGCTGCGAGTGGTCTATTTTCAGATTAATATACAAAATTTTACATTCAATTAGGCAAAAAAAAGCATTCCCACCTATCGTGAGAGTGCTTTTTCTATAGCATCCGCTTGCTGTGCAAGGGTTTGACGTGTATATCGTCTCGTTGTTTCTATGTTGGTATGACCAGCTAGGTTAGCTATATCGCTTATGCTTGAGCCTGTTTCATTAAGTCCTGAGCAGAATGTATGGCGTAACTGGTGAGGTGTCACATCATACTTTTTAAGCAGTAATTGTATGGATCGTGTAGTTAATTTAGATTGTCTTTGACTTACAAAAAGGTACTCGCAATCATCATTACGGCTATTGATATACCTTTGAGTGTACTTGTGGAACTTCTCTTTAACTGGTATATTCCTGCTTACTTTACCTTTAGAGGTTCTTATATGATAGTAGTAAGTTCTTTCTTTTGTGTCTTTATCAGTATCAAATGTTATGTCAGATAGCTTTAGATTAACAAGCTCACTCACTCTTATGCCAGTGTTTATAAGGGTATCCAGTATAGCTACATCCCTTTGAGAGCTTGCCTTTCGGTTGTTGGCAATAGATAATCTAATCTTATCTAAGCTATTAAAAGGCAATGACTTGGGAGCGACACTGTTTATATCCGTTGGTCTATTGATGTCTATGTCATACACTGCTTCCGATTGTCCACTATACTTAGCAAAGGCGCAAATGGCAGCAAAGATACGATTGATTGTTGATGAGCCTAGCTTCTTACCCTGCAACCCTTTAACCCTACCGGTTTCCAAACCATTGATAAACATTTGAACAGTGTCATACGTTAGGGAATCAATCTTGATATCATTAGTGGCCAAGTAAACACTAAACAATGAAAGGTCACGTTGATACGATTTCTTAGTGTTCTCGGCTTTACGTAATTGAAAGATAAATTCCTCTACAAGTTCATGATTATATTCTTTTATGTTCTCCATTCTGACCACTCCATTTCGTGTAATAAGTTATGCGAAGTTGAGTCCTCGTTGAGCCAACCTCAAAACCCTATCTGATACTATAAATTATAACATTTTACTTCGCATAAGTATAGGTAAAAAGAGAAAAGATTTCGCATAAGTTATGTTATGCGAAGTAAATAACAAGGCTCAGTATGTGACCAGTCTATAGGTAGCGATCATAGGCAAGGATACTGATATACATTTAATACCATACGTTACCCCCTTTTTGGTAAATTTTGGCGCAACTAACTAAGAGACACGGGCTAAAAAATTTTTCGATTTTTCTCCCCTCTAAATTTAAATTGAAAGGTGTGAACTCATGCCGAAAGTACGTATCGATATGAAATTTGATTATGCTACCAAAAACAACGAAATTGAATATATCCACTCTTCAGTTGGCGAACATGATTTCTTTATTGCTGATTCTGTTTATGCCCCTCATGAAAAAGTAATCAAGTTTGCAAATACGCCTCGTTATAATGACCAAGGTGTGCAGATTAATTACAATAAGGATCATGTTAAGCATAGTGAAACTACAACTGTTGGTGGAAGCTCTCAACGGATACTTGAAACCTTTACTAAGTGGTTTGATATTCCTGAAGGTTACAATGTAACTTTTGAAGTTTCCCCTAACTTTGCTGATTTTGTTGACGAATATAACTTTAAATTTCCTAAGCGTTGCTATTTCTCTATAAAGGAGGTTTCTAATGGATGATTTAGATGATTACATGCCATACCGACCCTCTGAGAAATTAGAGTTTATTGGTCGTGTTAATGGATCTGAACATTTAGTATCTGACGATGAGCCTTTGCATCCTGAGCCTAACATGGTTTGGACTAATCCTAAGACTGGAGAAGTGAAGGTTCATGACGGTGAAAAATGGAATGGCCAACAACTTAATCTTGATTCTATTGAGACAACAATTGATGCATTAAGATTAAAAATTGAGCAATTGGAACAGGATCAACCTGACTTGTCTCCTATAGATGAATCCCTTGAGCTTCTAAAAACACAAATTGAGCAGCTATCTTTGCAAATCCCTCGTATCACTCTTAATGGGTTTTTCATAAATACCCACTACACTGAAAATGTTGTTCTCCCCTTCACTAATGAAATCACCTCTCACACTTTTGAATATCCTTACATCTCCCCTCCTGCAGTAAATGTTCAACTAATCGGATCGACTGAGCAATCATTTACCTTTGTCGATTACGTACAGGACGCTTTAGGTTTATATACTGGTGTGATTCTTCATAATGCTGAAGGAATGGCTAAGGATTTTTGTATTCATGCAAGTGGTATTGTTCAAGGGGTTGATACGTATGAAGAACTTTAATTCTATAGATGAAGCCTTAGCACATATTGAAAACCTGGCCATTTCCTCTATTCAGCGTAAAGATTCCAAAGTAGCTAAAACGATAATTGATACGGCCAAGGAACATGTTATTTCTGATGTCTATTCCGTTTATCAGCCAATGCAATATGTCCGTACTTACAAATTACTCAATGACTGGTCAGTACATAAAACTAAAAAAGGTATTTCTGTTCGCTCTGACCGTAAAGACGAGTTTGGTCGCTCGATTGCTGAAAAGATTGAATACGGACGTGGATACTCATTTGAGTTTGAATACTCTAACCGGCCAAGACCATTTATAGAAAATACGAAACGTGAGCTGCAGAACTCCCCTCGTCTTCGCCAAGCATTTAAAGAAGATATGGCAAGAGCTGGCTTACGTACAAATTAGAAAAGGAATGATTTAATGGAACCAATTACTCTACTGGAACGATTTAAACTGACACTCGGCTTAGACTTAGAAAAAAATGCTTCTGTTTATTTGCTTGAGCAAGGCTTGAATCCTACTGACATTTACGAGTATGACAAGCAAACTAAATACCTTATTGATAATGCAGCACTCGATGCATTGAACGATATCTCTAACAATCCTGAAAACTTCGGTTCTATTCGTGAGAAGGATCAAACACTTTCCTCTTTTTCTGCAGATATTAGAAACCGTATCAAACAGTTTGAACGCAAAATTGCTAACACTCGTGATTTACATGAGGATGATTCCGATTCTTCAGTTGGATATCTATATAAAGGCAATAGTAATCAAGTAAGGCGTACTAAGCGAACTCATACAATTTCATGGGGTGATACCTCTTGGTAACATTCAACGCCTTATCAAATCTAAAAAATAGAGCTAAATCTAATTTTCAAAGAATACTTAGAGACTTAGGCGAACCAGTATTTATTGGTGACGTTCCTTGCCAAGCTATCATAAGCGATCTTACAAAGAGTACTAATCAGCTTGAAGATGTACGAGAAATTGAGACTGATTATAAATTTAAGCGTGGAGATCTTGTAGACTGGAACAATAAGAAATGGTTTATCTTATCCGATATTGTTGAGGAACATAAACATAAGTACGAGGGTATTATGCGACCATCTAATTTCTCTCTATCTATAAATGTTGAAGGTTCAAACGGTACTTGCCTTGATTGGAGACGAGATGGATTAGGTAGACCGATTGAATGTTTGCGCTACGACCCTAACGATTTACCTAGAGAGGCTTTTAATAAAGAAGTCCCTGCTCTTATTTTAGATGCAACCTACCGTGTAGAAGGTGTCCAAATTAGAGTTGATACAGGTGAAATCAATGTAATTGTGCAAGATAACGCAGAAAACAAAGAACACTTCAATCGAGGTTCTTATTCGCTAAAATTTGGCGATAGCACATACAATATCGAATCTAGAGACTTTACTAAGCAAGGCATCATTACGTTAATCTGCAAAGCTTAGTAGCTCACTCCCCTCTTTATCGGCACATGCTGGTATCGAGGGGCTTTTTCTTGTTTATACCTATAAATTTCACATACCGTATTTAAATATTATATTTATATCCAACGAAACCAAGTTATAGTATACTATTTGTAACATATGTTCTAATAAAGGAGGTCTATATGATTAAGAAACTTGGAGTTATCTTATTCACTTCAATCACGCTTATAGCTTGTTCTAACACATCGGCAGAAACTGATAGCTCAGAATCAGACGCTGTTTATCAAGAGGCTGCTAAAAATATTAATCTTAAAGACGTTGATTTTAATGCCACTAGCAGCACATTTTCTGTTACGGGATCAGTAGTTAATGATAATGAAACTAGGCAAATCGCATGGCCAACGGTTAAATTTTCTTTATATGATGCCAGTAACGAGATATTCCATACTGAGGAATACGAAATACTAACCGAGATTGTTGACGCTGGTGAAGCCGAAGAGTTTAAAATATACCTCAATCTTAACGACCCGTCTAAAGTATCAAGAATCGATTATGAGGTTTTAGAATACGATCATAAAGCGGTAACTCTTAAAAATATTAATAACTAACCCCTGCTCTATTTGAGTTAGGGGTATTTTTTTTTGTTTAATTCTACAAATTTATTGAAACATATGTTTAATTTATGCAACTAAGGGTATCATAATTAGTACATACCTTACAAAAAACGCCACCTAAGTGTAAGTATTTAGTACTATTTTCTTGAATTTTAGCATAAAAATAATAAATTTAGCTTGTATTTACTAATCTGTTAGTTTATTATAATCCTTGTGAACAAGTTATACACAACCTACAGTTCAAACTTTATAAAGTTTTCGTACTAACGTTGGAGTTGTCCACATAGAATATACATAAGAGCAACAAAAAAAGAGCATCGAGGTCGCACCCAAGATACTCTTACATGATTTAGCAATATTTATTTATTGTTTTTCAACCGAAATTAATGTTAAGTTAGTCTCATAGTTGGCAAGTTGTTCGGTGGTCGCACCCGCTTGAACATATGAGTCAACTAGCAACATCTTTGCAAGTTTCTCTTGCTCACTTTGGTCATTGGTCTCAATTGCTAAGTAGTCAATGACCAAAGCATGAGATAAGAAACCAGTGTTAAATTCAAAACTCGCTTTAAAATGAGTGTTTCCAAGTTTTTCAGATTTATAGGCTACAGTTTCGTTACCTTCAATCTCTAGTTCTCCAACCCAAGTGTCGATAAATTGGACTAATGGATTCTTGAACGTGCGGTAATGCTTTTCACAACTGCAATCAAACCAATCTTGTGTTTCATACTCATGCTTGGTATCGGCAGCAAATAGATATTTCTCTTTAAGCTCTAAGTACAAAGTTACAAATTTACGACCTTCGATCATTTCACCATTTAAAGGATATTCGCCATGCTCAACACATTCTTGGTATTCTTCAAATGGACTTTCACTAACGTGTTTAATTCCGTACTGGTCGGCGGTGTATTTAACAAAAACTAATGAACCGTTACGATGGTAGCTAACTTCAATTGTTCCAAGTCCTTCAGGAGTGATTTTTACATCTTCAAAAGTAACGAAACTCATTTCAATGTGTGTTGTCATTACTGCTTCACTCACCTGATTGATACGAGCACCTTTAACCATTTGTACAACTGTCATAAACATTCTCCTTAGTCCCTCATTGGGGCATTTTTTAGGTTGTAGAACCTTTTTGTAACATACGTTAAGATAACTGGTTCTTTTTGCCGATAAACTAAACATATGTTCCAATTCAATATACTTAGCTTGGTAAGTCTTGTCAATAATATTTTTGCAAGAAAATGAATCGAGGTGTTAATTGTGTCCAAAAATGAAGATATACCTAAAAATCATAGACCTAAAAATCTTAAAACTAGACCCAGCTATGAAGGTTTGCGTACCATACTGGCCGAACCCGGATTAGAATTAACGCACCTAGTTAAATTAGGAATCTCTTATAAAACAATTAAGAAATTCAAATATGATAAGGAATTTGTTAACCTTCAAACGCTATGTGAAATATGTGAGTACCTTAATGATCCAAGTGACCCACAACAGAATATAACGTTTAAGCGTAACGATTATAATCTTGCTGACCTTTGTAAGTTCATTCCTATAGAAACACCTCCTAATAAGAATACATAATAGAAACATCTGCCCACTGGTTGAGCTTAACGGCTTAATTGGTGGGCTTTTTTGTGTTTGTCTGAGTTGGTAAGTATTACTATAAACCGAATCCAAATCTTTGTAAAGTCGATTTACATATATTTTTGATTTGAATTTGAATTAAATTTCTAACAAACCTCTTTACTTCCATATACGCATCATATATACTTGAATTAAGTTAGAATTATGGAGGCGATGAAGTTGACTAAAAAGACTGTCAAAACATTAGAAACACCTTATGCAATCGATCTAGGTAATGGTTTTAGTAAACGTATGTGGAAGGATAAAATGTCAGTAGATCCAAGTGTATTCGCTGTCTATAACCCAACTTGGTCAGATGCCAAAGTTGATATCTTTGAGTTTGAGGATGGAGATCCCATTATAATTGGTAATCATGCTAAAAACCTTGTTAAAAATGTTTCACAAGCAATGGTTTCCGAATCTGCTGAGAGATACAGTAGCAAACAATTTAGACAGCTATTTCTTTCTACGATAGCAAAGGATCTTAGAAAATCTACTCGTATTCCTCATTTAGTAACAGGACTCCCTGTGAGCCATTTTAATAGCCGTATCGACCAGCTAGAGTCATTTAAGGGTGAGCATACTTTCTTATTTAATGGTGAGAAAATCTATATTGAGATAGAGAATGTCCACGTTCTCCCACAGCCACTAGGTACTTACTTTTATACGATAGATGAAGATATCGACACAGGTGATTCTGTGCTTGTGATAGATGTGGGGCATGGCACTTTAGATATAACAGAATTGAATGGGCAAGCCGTTGTGACAGATATCGGAAATGATTTAGGTATTAAAGAGGCACATAACAATGTTGCAGCATTACTACGTGAAGATTTTAATGATAGAACTGAGTTTGGTTCAATTGGTATTACTGAAATACTTGAAAAAGGGCTAAAATACAAAGGATCACGTATCAGCATTAGAGAAAAGTATGAAAAACAGTTACGTGCAATTTTTAGAAACCATTTTGATTTGATATTAGCATTCATTACAGAAAATAAGTTGGATCTTACAACTTATGACAACGTAATTTGGACTGGTGGAGGTAGTCAGGAACTATTTGATTTCATTATGAACGAAGAAGGAAACGATAATAACCATTATATTTTTATCGAAGAGCCTCAAACTGCTAATATAAAAGGGTATTTTGCGTTCGGCCAAGCGAAAGAAGATGAGTTTAATGACACAGAATAATAAGCCGGTGGCAAAGAAAGAGGATCAAAAGAAGATTCAGTTATACATTAATCAGCTTACTGATTCAGAGGCTTATAACCTTATTAATTCACTTGAAAAACAAGCTAGGGGTGGTAAAGACGACAAGTCTATACCTATTCCACGGGGCGTAGTGCAACGAAAGCTTATAGACAGACTTTCAGCTTATAATCGTTTAGAAAAGATGCTTAATGTGGACGATCCAAACGACTTAATGCTTAAAATTGGTCAGTATATGGCCACTTCAAACTTAGATCGTGGCGGTAGGGATTTAAATCCTCCTGCTGAAACAGGGCAATCATCTAATAATGAGCAAGAAGAAGCTGAAAGACTGGCTAGAGAAGCAAAGGAAGAGGAAGAGAGGCAAAAGGAAATTAAGAAGCAGAAGAGAGCTATGATGACCAAAACCGCTAATTCAGCTACTAATAAAGGAGGTAAATAGCATGAGAGATCAATTTGACGAGGAATTAAATGAATTTAGAGAGCGTATTGGCTACAATAAGGACAAAATTTCTCAGGAGGATAGAGCTAACGCATTTGAGTTTTTGGTTGGCTGGTTTTCAAGCTCAAGGGAATCTTATACCTCTGAAGAAATAGAGGAAATATTTAAAAAGGCATTAAGAGGTTTTTAATTAGCTAAAATAGGAGGGGTTTCATGCAAGACGATGTTGAGATAATCAAAGCCGAGACAGCTAAAGCCCTTGCAGATATGGGGATTGATGAGACTTTAACAGCAAAGCAATACGAGTATATTGTACGTGTTCTTGTGAGGCAGTTTAGCTATTATGACGATGATAAGAGCTATACAGCTAAAGAGATAAAGAGTGTACTTGCTAAAAATATTGCATATGCGAAGGAAAATCTTTAATTCAAAACAAAATAAAAAGACGCTCAAAGGATGCTGATACATCCTAAAGCGCCCTGAAAGTCGTTAAACTCTCATACGTTGTTTCTATAATAGCAGTTTAACGGGGATCGGGCAAGCGTTAGAAGGGACGTAGCCATGATTAATATTCGTCTGACTTACGGTGAATTGGCTTGGCTTGCAGCAGGTACACTTGTGCTTGCAGCTTGCTTTGCTACTGCTTATTTCTCATAATTCTATAATTAACCGGTCACACTATATGTGTGGCCTTTTTAATCGTTGAAAAAGAAGCTTGCAGTTATATCTGCATCCAATATCTTTAGAGCTTTAATAACCTTTTTAATCGTCTTACTACTCGGCTCATAGTCATCATCCGTGCAAAGGGTGCTTATAGTACTCCTACTAACCCCTGAAGTTTCAGCAAGCCATTGTTGGCTCACTCCACGCTTATCTAACCACTTACCAAGTTTACTTCTAGGCCGACCTAATCCCGATCCAAATAACCCCAAAAACATATTACCCTCTCCCCAGCGTTTTCAACCAGTCTGACCAAGAATCCAAAAAAGTATTCAACACTGCAGAAATTTTAAGAAACAAGGACAAGCTATGCCCATAAATTAGACTATGTAGCTACTAAAGTATCTCTAAAAGTTGGTTTAAAAGTATATCAACCTAAAAAAGAGGTGATTTAAGGCTATTTAATAGGATTTAAAAGAATTGTTTAAAGCGCAGCGAGAGTGGGGTAGTCGAGCGGAGTGAATTATATGCCCCAAACTAAAGGAGGATATACATGAATACTGTAATTTCTTTGGATGGAATTCTTCATTTATCACCGGTAGTTGCTAGAGGTTATGGCTTACTTGTGGGGCTTGGAATCGCTGCAGTAGGCAGTGCATTGTTGGAACGACACATGGCTAGTAATAGTGCAGTCATCATCGCTGAACGTATCGCAATGGTAACTAAGATAGCTTTGCCTTTTCTTTTAACAGGTGGATTGGTTTATTTTGTCCTTAATAATCCATTGCTATAAGGAGGTTATGCAGTGTTCACGGCATTAAATCTAAAACGTAAATTAGTGAAAGTATTTCGTGCAGGAGAACTTCATTTGAAATATCGCAATGGTACAAATACACAATATATTTACCCAAAAATTCATTCTGCAAAAGTATTTGAAAGGTATACGCAGTACGTCTTTACAGTGCCAATGGGATTAGCACCTTCTGATGTTTTAAAAAAGAAATGGTTGTTTGAAAATGCATTCGGTCTTAATACCGAGCTTGTGCAGGACAACAAAAGATTTGTACTCACTATTCACAATCAAGGACTACCGACCAAGCTAGAATACGACTATATGCAGTATGAGGAAAAATTAACGCAGTATGCATTGCCTGTACTTTGTGGAGCTAATTTATATGGTGAGATCGTAGCGTTTGATATGGTTGAGTACCCTCACTGTCTTATAGCAGGTCAAACAGGCTCAGGCAAGAGTGTTTTTATCCGTAGCGTTCTTGCAACGCTTTTGCAGTCGTGCAGCCCTGATAAATTGCATATTTTCGCCAGCGACCTCAAGCGCTCAGAGTTCCATTTTCTACGCAACATTGAACATGTGAAAACACTGACCTTTACTAAAGAAGGTACGGAGAATTTGTTGATTGAAATTGAAAATGAAATGACTAAACGAGGGGATCTGCTAAACGAATATGGAGCTATGCATATAGACCACTTGCCTGAAGACATTCGACCACCTTACATTTTAATTTGTATAGATGAAGTTGTTCTATTGAAAGATGAAAAGGAATCCATGAGAATACTTGAAATAATAAGTAGTATAGGCCGCAGTCTTGGCTGTTTTTTGATCCTTGCCATGCAGAGACCAGATAGTAAATTATTGGAAGGGGCATTAAAAAATAATCTAAGTGTACGGATGGGATTTCGTGCCGCAGATGCCAGTAACGCTAAGATCATAGGCACTCCGGGTTCAAATAAGATAACTATGGAACAACGTGGAAGGTTTATCCTAGCTCTCAATGAAATCCAAGAAATCCAAGCCCCATATTTAAGCGACACCGAAGCTAAAAAACTTTTGAAACCTTTTATACTCGATAAGCCTAAAGTCGCTGTATTGGACGATACGGAGCCTGCATGGGTATCTGCACCAATCAAGCAGGAGGAAAGTATATTCGGTTTATTGGAGGGAGATAGTGATGAAAGCGAGAGATAAGGCTATATTAAGCGATTTAAAGAGGTTTCGAGTAATGACAAGAGAGGATATTGAAGAATTGCATTTTCAAGGCTTAAAGCACCCTACAGCTAACTGCAATGCAGTCCTATTACGGCTAAAACGTGATGGGCAAATTAGAGCCATTACCGACCGGCGTATGTATTGCTACGTGCATTCTGACGTGCAGCTACGTCCTGACAGCACCAAGATACCTCATTTCTTGGCCATCGTATCATTTTATAGGGAGCTATGTGAGATAGAGAAGCCTACACTATTTGAGGTTGAGCCAAAGCTTGGCAGTAAAGGAACTGTAGAGGTGGATTGCCAAGTCATATGGCGTAAGTCTCCATTTTTCGTTGAGATTCAAAGAAACTTATATAGTGGCAAGGTATTTACTGCAAAAATGAGTAGGTACGAACAATACTTTCATTCTAAAGAATGGAAACAGCTAACTTGGCAGCCTAAAAATAATCCTGTTTTTCCTCATGTGTGGATCATAACTGAAAACAAATACACTTTGAGCAAGCGTTTACCGTTTCGAGTAATTCAAAGCAAAGACTCAAAAATAGCATAGGGGAGTGGTCAGAATGAAGAGACGTTTCGTTGATATTACACAAACAGATAAACGAGTTAAGGAGCATATCGAAAATATAGAGGATTTCACGTCTTACATTTTGAAACTAATCGAAGCGGATCTCAATAGCGAGTCCAGTAATGACGTTATCACCATTAAAAATCCTAATTATCGACCACTTAAGGTTCGCATAGAACCAGTTAACCAACCGCCTATTCTTTTTACTAAAGATTAGGGTAAGTGAAATTATTTTAGGAGGGACATAATTTCCGTCCTAAAATCTGTGGATAATGAGCCAAGTATTCTATGTATAGGCTTACTTATCCACAGATTTCTACTTTTCGCCAAATTTCGTTTTACTTAAGGTGTGGATAATGCTATTATAAGTACATCAAATACGAAACGAGAACGCAAAAAAAGAACCTCATCGGCTGTTAAGTTGTGTTGGAAGCACTCCTTAACCGTCTTCAAGCCACTCTGACTGGCGAAAACACTTGCGATAAGATCCTTTTATGCTGTAGTTAACTATGGTCTAATCTTACCATAGAAAAACTTCGTATTCAAGGAATTAGGACAATGTTTTTGCTGATTTTTTGGCGAACACATTGTTCTTTTTGTTTTCATTAAGGAGACAAAATCTAATGGCAAGCAACATACTCTTAACCTCAGAGCAATTTCAATTTATCAAATCCACTTATTCAATTTGTAAAAATCATTCAGAGCAACAAGAATTAAAGTTGTCACTTATGGAGAACGTTAAAAAATCGTTTGGAGATAAATGGGACAGATTAGCAAGTAAAACAAAAAAGCTACTTGATTATTGTTTGTGGAGTGCAGCAGATAAAGGCGTAATCTTTGCCAGCTATGAATACTTGGCCAACAAACATGATATGAATCCTAAAACCGTACATAGACGTTTACAGGAACTTGTTAAGAATGGGTTAGCCGTTAAGCTTTATCGTAGATCCCCAAATCATAACGGTAAGGGGAAGCCAGTGTATTTATTTACTGACCATCCTTTATATAGTAGATACTCGTCATTTTTGGAGTTGGACAAGCTTTCTGAAACCGATAAGATCCTTTCAGAAGTCCCAGCAGAAACTAATTCTGATGTACCTAAAAATCCTTTTGGAACAGTAGTTTCAAAGGTTAATAAAGTAGCTCAAAAAGTTGCTACCGATTTTTATAAAAAACAAGAACGTAATAATAAATATCCTTATTCACGTTCGTTCATTAATCAGGAAGACACTATCCTAAGATTGTTCTACTCAAAAATGGAAGATGCAGCTAAACAGGGCATTAAAATTAACAATGTACAAGCTTGGTTCCGTAAGATCCTTGATAAGTTCGTAGCACAAGAGCAGCTTAAAGAGTTTAAATTTGAAAAGGCTCAACGAAATTCTGCCAGTGTGCCCGATTTCGTTCCAAGTTTAAGTTGGCTCGATGGGTAATTGTGTTTTCAAGTGGACATAATGTCCATTTGAGTTTCAGAAGGGAAATTATTTCCGTTCACTTTTTGGCAATCCTAAATCAAACGAACATTATGTTCCTTTGATATCAAGCGGAAATAACTTCCCTTTAATTTAGGATTCAAATAATTTGAACTCACTTTTTCAGATGGACATTATGTCTATCTGATTTAACGCTCACCAAAACGGGGAAATTATTGAGCATTACAATGAAACTTTTCTGAAACTCTGTTTTTCGACTTCTCATTTAATGAGTAATTACATGAGTAATCCACCGATCCAGTTCTCTTAATGTGAGTAATACGCCGAGAATTATTGTGAGTAATAAGATGAACACTTTTTGAGAAGTCAAAATCAGTGTGTTTATTTTCTGAACAAGCCTAATTTATAGGGGTTTTATGACATAATTCAAAAAAAAAACAAACTCCTTAAAAAATCTTTTATTAAAAATATAAAATAAAGGGTTGTCCTTTTCTATTAAACATGTTAAATTAAATATAGCAAGAGATACGAAAAATATAAAATGAAGGAGGGGAGGTTAAATGGCGAGAAGAGGTCGGCCATCTGTTGACCCAATGGACAGGCTTAAGCAACGCAGCTACACAATGAGCGATCGTGACTTTGAACGCATAGGCAATCCAAGCATAGCTGAGGTTCGCCACATGCTATTGAATTATCACAAACTGGTGGATGCGATACGCTCAAATGAAATAATCGCTGAGTCAATTAATATTGACGATTACGACAGTATATAAAATAAAAAATATAAAACAAATGGAGGTGGAGTAGTGGACGAGGAAATTCAAGCTTATGCTGAGTACTACACAAGTGTAGAGGCTCAAAATGTGGCAGAAGATATTTTTCAGGATTCATTCGGTAAACCTCAATCATTAGATGAGGTTATTATTTAACACTATCAGTGGAACATATGTTAATCCTAGTGGAACATACGTTACAATTTATGTTATAGTTAAAGCTCACCTCATTTAAAGGAGAGCGATTTAATGTACAAGATATATACGGCCAGCTATAAAAATGATGAATTCGAGATAAGAGCTACCTTGCGCTTAACTCAAGTTACAACCGAGATCCGCTATCATGATATGCCAGCAGACGTTTGGATGCCTTTGCATACTAATTTTTTGGATGATTTTTCAACTATCGAACAACGTCAAATAGGCCTCGACCTTAAGGATGAGGTTTACAAGAAAGAACGTGATTATGCTGAAAATTGCAGTATAGGGAAGTATTTGGATGTTGAATTTTCTTATTCAAGTCATAATGAGTCATTTAGATCCATTTTATTGCCTCATTTACGACTTACTAGAAGCTCGAAGCATCCACAAGAAATGACTTTAAATTATTTCGATGAATTAACCGGTAAAATTTATTCAACTGGTCTAATCCAATCAAATAAAGGGGGTGGTTAAGGTGTAATGAAAGCAACGTTTTATTTAATCAACTTACGCTAATATACAGGGTTTTCGACAAAAAAGCAAGATATAAATATAAAAATATAAAATAAAGGGATGGATTAATGCTAAATAAATATAAACGAAAAATTATTCAGGTGCTTGTTTTCGGAATAGCCTATTTCATGCTAATCATACAATCTGCAATGCCAAACGAAACTTTACGCTTTATGATGATTTATTTTGCTGGGATGATGATTGGAATATGCCTGTTAGAGAGCAGAGTTAGATTAAGGAATAAAGTATCTTAATCTTTCTTGTAACCACCTGTACTTGAAACACCGCATTAAATTAAAAATATAAAACATAAAAGGAGAAATGAATATTGAATAACAAACAAAAAGAGGAACTGATTTTCAAATTAGAGGATAAATTAATTCAACTTTATAGAGCGCAAGCTTTAACAGAGGACAACTATAAGCAAGCTGTACAAATTGGTGGAGAATATATTCATAAGGTAATGGAAGAACTTAGAGAGAGCAGGGAGCAAGCACTAGTTGGGTTCATGGAAGATGGAACTTATCTATTTGAGGACGGAAATCCATACGGTGACGATTTTCAGAATGTTTTAAAGTACCTTGATGATCCCGAATATGACTGGAAATACTATGAAAGCTTTGTTTTGCACTTGAGAAATATTACAGAGCCTGAAGAGTATAAATTTATTATTAACACTAAATTACAGCACTTTGACCTTATCAAAGAATATCTTGCACTGGCTCACGATATAGAGCTAATTCATGGTGTGACTGAAAATGAAACGGTTTCGGATGCTATGAAAGAGCTATTTGAAACAAGCGAAGTTGACGACTTGTTAAGCATGAAACCACAGGAGTTGTCCCTACAGTCTCTTATTGATATAGGAAAATATAAATACGAAGATGAAGCATTTAACGAAATGATTGTAAATGAAATGGTTGCAGCCAATGAATTAAGGACAGAGCGTATTAAACTAGGCATTTCCACATATGAGATAGCAGAGGATGCCGAAGAGGACATTGCTTTAATAGAGGCTGCAGAACATCATCTAGTGCCTATCAGCCCGTTAACGTTCGCATACTCTAATTTATTTGCTTTATATGAGGTCTTAGGTTAATGGTGACGAAAACTGGATAAACAAACACTTGGACAATCACTTTACATAGTAAATCGAAAAATTAAATCTAAGCTCTCAAGCGGACGCAAAAACCACTCTAGGTTGTCCGTAGAGCGATTATACAAACTTAAGGACTCTACACTTGCGAAAATGGTTAAAGAGGGTAATGCGACCCTCTTAGGCTACCAAGTAGCATTTTATAAGTATAGTGACAATAAGCGGTACTACCTGTATCAAGTTAATGAACATTATTACTATCACTCACCAGTTGAGTACGGTGATAATTTGTCTGAAGTGACGTATTTAGGAATGGTTATGGATGCATATGAGATACCTTTCCGAGAGCCAATTAGAATGTCACTTAAACAGGCATTGTTAAATCTTGAACGCTATAAAAAAGGAAAGGTGACGTTATTTGGATAGTTTGAGTACTTATCTCGAAGAAAATATAGGGAACGATTTATACGGATGGCAAAAGGATGATCTTATACAGCTTGCACAAGTAAAGGATGAGCGTGGTCGCTTGTTAAAGAGCCATACATCAATCAATAAGTATCTACAGGATACTGGCAGGCCTTATGTGATTCAAGCTATGAGGACAAATAATCAGCGATATTGGATAGTTTTAAGGGACATAGGCTTTATGAATTATTTAAAGAAGTTCTGTAATGAAAGTCAAATTGAAAAATTAGTCCACAAAATGTCACTTAGATAATGCTAAGGGTATGTGATATCCATAAAACGTCACTAATTAAAATAAAAATATAAAATTGGAGGAATGCTTTTGAATAATAAGGTTAGATTGATGATGGATAATTGGGCTTTTACCAAAAAGCCGACAGGAGATGATGTTAAAGGAATACAAGCAAGAATTGTAAATAAAGAGGTTGAGATACCTGTAAGTCAATTAGCTAGATCATTGAGTAATGGCTATACAATCGGTGCTGGTGTTCTTAAAAAGGGATCAAAGAAAAATCATAAAGATAATTATAAACGTCAAGAAATTGTTATGCTCGACTTTGATTCAGGGGAATTTACCATCGATCAAGCTAAAGCAGATCCGTTTCTACAGGCTAATGCAGCCTTTATGTATTTAACATTCAGTCATATGCCTGATAAACACCGTTTTCGGGTTGTGATGATCTTAGATAAGCCATGCTATGACATAGAACAATATAAACAATTCTATGAAAATATAATTATGAATCGCTATAGCGTCAAGAATGATAAAGGTGAGGTCGTTAGGTATCTTATCGATAAAAAAGGCGCTGAAGGAACAAGGTTATTTTATGGTGGACATTCTCAACACATGTTCAACTATTCTAATAGGCTGAAATTGGATAGGGGGGTCTTGAGCGACCCAGAAGAGGGTACTAGTATATATATAGGTCACCCCAAACCCCCTAAACAACTAAACCAAGAATCAAACATAACCCTTATAAAGAATAGAAATATAAATGCATTAATAGAAGCAATAGATACAGAGCCACATCAAGTACATACAGTAGAAGAAGCTAGGAACTACATAAAGCAACAAGACTTGGCACATTACTTAGGATTTGAACATTATAACTTGTTGGATATATTCCACAATGAGGATAGTCCTTCAGCCAGTATCTATAAAGCTAATACAGGTACAGGGCATTGGTTATATAAGTGTCACTCTGAATCACATGAGTTTGTAGGCAATATAATGACTGTAACCGAGAGGTTGTTAAATTGTTCAGCATTGCAAGCTAGACAGTTCTTGCAAGAAGTTTATCAAGTTGAAATATTAGAATCAGATCTGCAGAAACAAGTTAAAGAGGAAATCGAGGAATTTAAAGCCTTGTTGCGTTCAGACGATTTAGAAACTATGTATCCGAATTTCTATAAGCTTATGAGTAAAAATGGATACTTGCAAGAGTTTTACGTGCTACTGGACATTTTTAAAGAGTTTGTTCCAAGTGATATAGGTAACTATGGTGATGAAGAATTTAGATTGCTGATGCACTATAGCATGGGTACACTATCCAAGCGATTTAATAAAGGTTTAACGACAACTAAGCAGCGTATGGGATTCTTCACATTCTTCAGGATGATTTATAAGCTACCTGAATCTGAAGTACCTCCTAATCTGCTTGCAATTCAAAAGGCGAGACAGGAAAAGACAAGAGTAAAATATATAAATAGTACGTATCAGTTACCTTTACATGGATATCAATTTTTCACCGAGCTAGATGTAGCTTGCAAAGACTGGATGGATCGAGGAATGACTAACAAAAGTATTAATCGTGATGGGATACTACGAAATTACGGTGAATCTGAAGCGAATAGAGTATTTCCTCAAACTAGCAAAGAGAAAATTCCCGAAATGAATGATGAAATAGTCTCATACTTAGAAGAAACAGGCTTACATGCAATACATAACAAAGGTTGGACGACTCAAAATGAAATGATTGAGAAGACGAAGCTATACTTTCGTGGCCAACATAATTACAAGGTGAACATGATAAAAAATTGTATTGGCGCTTTTCTAGAGAAATATGATTTGAGATTTATTCAGTGTAGTAAAGCGATAAAGGAAAAATATAAGATTACTGAGGATCAGCTAAATGGCTTTCCTAAGTTAATTGTACCAAACAACTAAATTAAAAATATAAAAATGACAAGGGGTAATGTTTATTGACGAAAAATAAACACGAATATATTGAGCTTGAGAATTTAACTTTTGAACAGACTTACAATGATTATGTACCAGCAGAGCATTTTGATAAGGATTTTGCTAAGTGCAAAGATAATCTTATGAGTATGACAACTAAAGTTTACGATAAATATAAAGAACTTGAGCATGAGTATTTTGAGCCTAGCGGATTAATGCTAACAGATGCATACGAATGTCAGTTTGAAGAAATGGTTGTAAAAGACGAGATCAAGGAATTGATTGACGATCCAAACGGTTATTTTGTTCTTTATCAATCAACAGCTAGGTTTGCATTAGAGAATGGACGAAAAAACAAAAGACAGGCATTATGTGAGAATAAGCCTTATTACAAAAGGTTACAGGGATACGCAACACGGCTATTATTCAATCAGACGGTGTTCAATATGGTAGATCCTAAAGAGTATAAGCTACTTAGCAAGACTAAGGGTAAAAATAATCTTGTACGTGAATGCTTTTTCCATGATGAAGAATCAGGTAAGCGATTTGAAAAAACAATATCACCTTCAAATCATTATTTCCAAATTGATGAGTGGACTAGACGTTATAATTTTGACAAAAGGAAATCTGCCGAGGCTTACAATGAAAAAATTAAAGAGTATATGGTTGACGTTGAAAGAAAAAATCATTCGTTTATACATACGGATCACTTAAATTTAAACATAGAATATAACTTTGACAGGTCAGATAGAATAGCGAAGGTGGGCAATAAAAAGACATATAAAGATGTCGATGTGATACTTGAGGCTATTAAGGACGTAAAAGCAAATCATTTAAGCTATAAGGACTATCTGAAGAAAAACAAAGGTAGCGAGGAATACTTTAAAGAGCATGAACTTACATTGTTATCCGAGGACTTATATAATTTAGCATTAAATAATCAAATTAACTCCTTGGAATCCGAAAAATATAAAGTTTATGAAGACCTTGCTAAACAAATACCTGCTAATGGTATCTCACCGAAGCCAGTAGAATATATGCATTTGGTAGGTTATAACTTTAGTGATTTTCAAGATGTTCAAATGATGTTTCAGGCAAAAAGGGTGAATTATAAAATCTATCATGAGGGTGATGAGGATCGAGAGCATTATTACGAGACTACTTATCACTGGTTAGCAATTCAAGCGAGAAAATATGCAGCAGTCGAGGACAAGATAATTATTGAACAAGAGTTAGAGAAGTTTTTATATTATTTACAGCGCACAACCTTTACGAAAGTAGAGCAAGAAATTATTAGAGTGTTGCTAGAGGATGAAAGCTACGATGAAGATCCATATTACTTGGCAGTGGAGAAATATCAAGAGTTAGTGCCTGAAGAGGGCGAAAAGGATAAGCGATTTATTGAGCGTATGGTTGAGAGAATCAGTAAGAAAGTTGCACACCAGTACGATGAAGAGAATTGTGATACGTTGATTGTTAAATGTAAAAAGTGCGACAGGTCAATGAGAAATCATACTCGTAACATTCCCGACAGTGTAAAAGTCCGTAAGGATGGATGCGTGTCAACTTGTCGAGAGTGTGAAGCAGAGAGAAAAAATAAAAAGATGAAAATATCTATTGACAATAAAGCGAAAAGTTTGATATGATTAATTATAACTGTGCTTTTTCGGAATAAATTGTAAAAGCTGTCGGTAGGTGCTTATATAGGTGTAGAGGATTAACCTCTGCACCTTTTGTTCTCTCACACGCTTCAACAAAATCGTGGTTTTATTCAAATAGGATGAAATAACGGTTTTATCGTATGTACAGTTCACGTAACCTGAATACGTGCAATCTATATAAAGTTGTTCATTATGGGAAGAAACTATATAAACTCTTAAGCTCGGTCGCTTATGCGATCGGCTATTTTTTTTCGCTATAAAACTGAAATTTTAAACTAAATTGTTACACTTTATAAAATTAAGTAGAATTTAGGTGGTTAATTGGTTTATAGGTTGGTTGATTCTATATCACATTCAACTAAATATCACTTATCAAAACTCAAGTCTTATCGTAGGCATAAGGGCGGTACATGGTATTTAGTATTTCCTGAGATGTTCCCATACATGAAATACTGGACTGATAGAAAGCTAGATAATGAAGTAATCATTGAAACAGAAATATATTGAACGATTAAAGGAGGGAAAGGAGATGAGATTAAATGAAAATGAAGGCTTGCAATTTGCTATGTTCCTAAGAAAAACAGGAATCAAGCAATCAGATATTGCAAAAGGGATTGGCAAGTCGAACACTTTAATGAGTTCTCTTATAAATGGCAAGACGAGTGTCAGTTACGATACTTGGACAGACATTGTAGAATTTCTTTTAAATCATCCGTATACACAAAAGGTCGAAGAAAAGGAAATCAATATAAGAACTTTTTTGCAAGAATCTGATAATGATTTTGCTTTAATTAAGAACCTTATTGGTCAGTTTTAAAGCCATGACCGCATCGGCCTTAATTCCTCCAAGTATGAGGGCTGCCCCGTTTATCCTCGGTCTATAAATATAAGGTTAGGCACAACGACTTTCGAACTCAGTTCAATGAGTTTAGCATTTGATTCCGAGGGAAGCTTCGGGTCAGTACGAATTGTACCGTATGTGTAAGAGGGTTAGTACTCCTCTTACTCCAAGTCCTTGAGAGCTGCGATGATGCTTGATGGGACATCGGATAGGTTGTGTTTTCTGAAGGAGTTTCCACAACCTATCTTAATACCTTTAAATTAAAAATATAAAATACATGATGAGATAAAAGGAGCGTGTTGAAATGGGTTCATTAGAATTCGCTAAAAACGAGTTGAAACGTTTAGGTGGAGAGAATGACGAAATGCAACAGGAAATTAATAAAGGGATTTTAGAAATTGTAAAATTATTTTCTGAACAAGGTCACTCAGGATCTACGGCAAGCTATTCTTTATCCATTCTTGAGAGGTTGCTTGATTTTAAGCCGGTAACACCTCTTACTGGTGAAGAAGACGAGTGGGGAGAGCCTTATGACGTAAAAGATAGGATGCAGATGCAACAGAATAAACGATGTTCATCAGTTTTCAGAATGCATTATGACAATGCAACTGCTTACGATATCGAAGCAAAGGTTGTGTCTGATGATGGCGGAGAAACATGGTTTCAAAGTAAAGAATCATTTACTCCGATTGAATTTCCTTATGTAGTTCCAAAAGAACCTGAACGAATAATTTTATAAATAAAAAATGAGAGATAAAAGGAGAGATTATTTATGGGAACAGTAACAATTAACACCGATGAATATTTAGAATTAATGGACGTGGCAAGAGCGTTTGACGAGTTAACAGAACGAGAGATTAAAGTTGATTATAGCGATTTGCTAAAAGAAAATGAGGAAGAAGTTAAAGCGTATGCTGCAACTCTTAAAGATGTTGTTAAAGCAACAGATAGTCTTAGTAATGAAAGTTTAACTGTTGAAATTGGAAAAATAGAGGCAGAGCTTGCAATCAATAATTATAAGAAAGCTCTTGTGTTAATGCGTGATGCTTTCAATGAAAAAATCGATTTTTTGATAGAGAATATTGATAAGAAAACTGACGAAGAAGACGGTTGTTCAGACGATCATTGTACATGTGCTGTGTATGAATATGACGCTCATGGTAGACGAATTGGTATGGTATAAAGAAATGAAAGTAATTAAGCTCTACTTTACATTATTTAAAGATTACATTTGGATTTATAAAAAAGGCTTAAATGTAGCAATAGAGGAACGTTCATTTAAACCATTAGTTAAAGCAATTAAAAGAAGTTTTACTACAATAAAGAATATTAAAAGTCATTACGAATTAATTCAGATATTGGAGAAACGTTAGTTAGATAAGTACGCAACGCCCATTTACACCCGCAGCCAAAATATAACCAAAAGGAGAGTGAAAGGTATGTACAATCAACAACCGTATCAACCAACAACCGTCACTATGGATGTGAGGGAATACGATAGGTTGAACTTGAGATCAATGAATGAAAGAGAAGAATATAAAAAACTTAAATCAGAAAGAGATCGTTACAAAAAGAGAGTGAAACTTGCAGATTTACTTTTTTCGTTCCTAGGAGAGCAATTATCACAATTTGAACCTGAAGAATTGCAAACAATGGAACTATTAAAAGAAATTGAAAAGGATATTGATAGTTCAAGTGATTCGCAATTGTGGATGGAGATTATTTTAAAAAGGTTGAGCGAGGACACAATGAACCTTGAACAAACTAAAAAAGCAGTAAGAAAAATGCAATATGATTCATTAGGGAGACCAATTTAAAGGAGGTATGCGGCTTGGTAGAAGTAGATACAGTTGTTATAGATAGACATTACTACGACAGGTTATTTAAAGCATTGAATGAAAATGTTGAACTTAAAAAAGAATTAGAAGAATTGCGTAAAGGCGAACTGAATGTAAGGGTGAGTCAAGAAGAACTTAATACAATTGCAAAGCATCTTGAAAAAGATTTTGTGAAAAAGCTTGCTAGTAAAATACGCTCAGCAGGAGAGTGCACAGTATAAGAGAACACATGAGGAAAGAAATAGATAATTATGCGTTACTGCATATAGCTTATGAACTAGAAAGAAATGCCCCTGAACTTAAAGAGAAGATACTTAATAACCTCAAAGATTACTACGAGAAAATTTCCCCATACGATGATAACCCACTTAAAAAATTCGATACCTTTCTTTGGAAATTTGAAGCTGGTGACATGCCGAAATATGCAATTGATGGCGCAGCAAAAGATATAATCAAGCGAAGAAAATTGAGTTACAAAAGGAGAGGATTGGTTGAGCCAAAAGGTTAATAGAGATACAAAGATGAGTGAAGTAACAGTAGGACAATTTGTTGATTACCTTGTAGAAAGTGAATCATTTGAAGGTTTACTTTCGCACGTTGGACAATACATTAGCAACAGACACTATAAAGGGATCTTTCCTCACCATGACAGAGTAGAGGAAGGTATAGATTTATTACTTGGCGAGATAGAATGTGTGAAAGAAAGTCTTCGAGTGGGAGGTTACAAAGACTGTGAATACCGACCAAAACGAAATAGTAAAACAAGCAGTACTACAACTAACTGATAAGCTTTACGATGTTCTTGAGGACGAGGACAAAGCAAAGCTTTTCATGGCGTTACAAAATGGAACTAAAGATTATAAGGACTACATAGAGTATCAGAGCGGATTGGACGAGCTATTTTCTACTCGTCCCCAGTAAGGAGGTGAAAATAAATAAATATTGTTGATGACTTTCGTCAAGCTTATAAACGTTTAATCTACGATGAAAAATTGGTAAGACTTCTCGTTTATCAAGCTAAAAATATGGAGGACGATGTAACCAATATAAAAACAAGAGATAATATCGTGAACAGGAATGATCCTGAGTTTTTTAAACTCATAGAGAAATTGATTGTTCCCGAAAAAAGAACGTCCGATTTATCTCCTAAAGATAAAACCCCACATAATCGCATCATGCTTTATCCTGCAAAGACCCTTCCAAATGAAAATTCTCCACTAGGCATTCAAATATATACAATTGAAATCCTGATCCATGATAGCTTTTCTCAAGATACACGTAAGCTACTTGTCTTTAAACGTATCTGTGAGTTGCTATTTGTGAAAGCGAAAGGATTTAAAGAGTTTAAGTTAATTCAAGCCGGTGATCTTAAAGAATCGGTTAGAGTTGAGGGCTATTCCACTTATGCTATCGATTTCGATATTGGCATAGGAGGTGGAGCCTACAAATGATTTCTGTAAATAAAGTTAGTGAAATTACTGACTATCAACATTATAAAGGTGAGCCAATTCATGTTCATAGTATCGGTACAGTTCACCAAATTAAGATTAAAGACTACGATAAATTTGAAGAACTTCACGGGTGGCTCTTGTTTGAAAAAGAGGACTTCAACATCGAGTCTGAGAATCATACTTTATTTGAATTAATTTGTGCTTCGTGTACCCAAAATGCTACTTTAGCTCAAAATGTTGAAGAGTTAATTAAACTTGTAATGAAAGTTGACGAAATTGATGTCCTCATAGATCATGTTGGCTCCGCTATCACTTACAAAGGCGGCACATTACATAGTGGTAACTACGAGACTTTTAGAGAATTAGTTCTTAAACAAGCAGTTGTACATAAAGAGCCTCGATATAAGAATGAACACATGAAAAAGTGGTTTGAAATGAAAAAGCAATTGTGGGCTAAAGAAAAGAAAAATGATATTGACTTAATTGCAAAATTTACTACCATTACAACATTTAGTGGTAGGAGTATGGACGATTTAATGGATTATACAATTCTACAATTTGAATTTGAGTTTGACCGAGTTAATAGGATTATTCTTTTTGAGCGTAATTCTCATGTGATTGGTCATGGCGATGTACCTTCAAGTCACTTTGCAGAAAAGTTCGATATATTCAGGAATCCTTACGACGATTGGTTCAGGAAAGAAAGCGATGTAAACATATTATAAAAAAGAAAGCGCAGACCTTACATTGTAAGGTCTTTTTGCGTTAAAGGAGATTATTAAATGAGTTTAGTAGCAGATGTATTTGAAATGGTAATTATCGATAAACTAGGGAACGTTATTGCGAAAGATGTTCTAAGTGAGTCTAATATCACTAAAGAAACGGCAGAAAATGAAGTTCGAGCTGGTCGAGGGAACAACATTTATGCAATTTTAAATGGCGATACCAATATTGAAATTTCCTCTACAACGCCTGTATTCAACCTAGAAAACCTTGCTCTACACGTAGGTACAGAAATTGTCACTGGCAAAGGAACTGCTTTCGCTTCATTTGAGCATGTTACTGTTCAAGAAGGTGACGATAGTTTGAGCTATGTTACTTTGAAACATGCCCCGATTTCTGAAAAATATCTATCTATTGTAGATAAAGACGGCCAACAAATTCCGAAAGCAAATATGCTACTTTCGGGTAAAGAAGTCCAATTCTCTAGTGGAGTTCAAGTAGGTGAGGATCTTAAAGTATTAACTTATGAGTACGAAACGTCTGAAGATACAAAACAATTGGATATCAATATTGACCAGTTCCCTAAAGATGTACGTATCGTGCTTACGACTCTTAAGCTTAATCAGGATTCACAACCTGTTTCAGAACTGCAATTTGATTTCCCACGAGTTAAACCTTCAGCAAACTTCGCAATTAACACTGGATCTGAACGTGAAGCATCCCCTCAAGAAGCAAACTTCAAAGTTCTACTTAACCCTAACACTAAGAAACTTGGAACAATCAAAGAAATCCCACTTACATAATAAATTGAGAGGGGTTAATAGCCCCTCCTTTAATTATTCATGAAAGGAAATACCGATGGAACATTTATATTTTGCTGATTTTAATACACGAGAGTATCAAAGAGTATCTAATTACCGAGCAAAAGGTAAATCAATACTTTATCTAGATTCAGCTAATTTTACACCGCAAGTTATCGAACACTTAAAGTTCACTTTTCTTGATGTGTTTCACAAACTCAACAAACTTAGAATGAAAAGGTTTGTGGGAGAGGAAAGAGATAACTTAATTAAATACATAATCGCAATGAGTTGTTCAGATATGTATTCTAGCTCTTCTAGAACTGATTTAGAAATGTACGAACATTACAATGATTTTTTAACCTCTTCAGAATTTAGAGAGGTGTTTGACGATCTCTTTAGTTGCGAAGAGATTAAAAAAGTAAAAGAGGCTATTAATTTATATGTATCAAAATACTGTGAGGGTATATAAGGAGACGATTAAATGACAGAGGTAAAACAGATGGAAACAAAAAAGCTAAATCTAGCAGCTTTAAAGAACGAGGTTAGTCGATTTGGTTATAACGATACAAAGAAAGTATTACTAGGTGAGGGTTATCACCTTCATGTTCACCCTAATTTTTCTGACTCTAGACTTGATAAAGCGGTATTAGCTTACTTTAAAGATATTGATGATGCTCATAAAGCTAAAATTAGTTTAGCCAGCGAAGGAAATGGATCAGCCGTAATGTTTTTGGAGCTTATCTTTGAGTTTACAGACATTACCAAGGTTAAAGATTTTAAAAAGAAATTAGAAGTAATGAGTTTGCTACATGACACTGGATATTTTGCAAAAATCATTGCCGAATTTTCGAAAGAAAGTATTGATAAGACAACAAATAAAGTTAATGCATTAGCGAAAGAGATTACTCGCTTAGGTGGACTCGCTAAAAAGCAGCAAGAAGAATTTCTTAAAACTTTGAACAAGTAATTGAATATAGCGCATTTAAAAATGCGTTAAGTAGTCAGTGTTTATCACATTGGTTACTTAACGCATTTTTTCGTGTAAAGGAGCGTAATTAATGTCGCAAAGCCTTAATATCTTATTTGGTGGCTCACTGAATAAGGCAAAGACAAAGACACAAATTCAGCGTGATTTAAACTCTATAGGCAAAGACGTTTCACTAAGAATTGCTGGTATAGATCAAGCAAGCTTAAGAAAAATAAATGCTGATTTAAAACGAGTAGAAAAACAATACGCACAATTGGGCAAAACAAATGTTATAGATGGAAATCGGATTAAAAAGCAAGTTGATATCGCCTCAAAAGGTATGAATGATGCTACAAAATCCTCTAACGACTTAGGAAAAAGCATAAATACAACCGGCGATGCTTTCATGAAGTTCGCAAAATGGTTTGCGATTGGAACGTTGTTTGCTGGTGGTATTAGTGCCGGTAGAGAATTAGTATCGGTAATTGCTGATATCAACAAAGAAATCATAACAATGAGGAAAGTATCGGGAGATACCCTTCCAATAGAAAGTGTTATGAATAATGCAATTGAAGCAAGTAATAAATATGCTCAAGGCTTAAGAGAAGTAACGGCTGCTTACTCAGAGTTAGCCAAACAAGGAAATAACGCTGCTCAAATTGAGTTGCTCGGAAACACGGCATTATTAATGTCTACAGTTGCAGATATAGAAAAGACAGATGATGCCGTCAAATATTTAACTGGAACAATTTACCAAATGAATATGGAGTGGAGCGAATCCACTAAGATACTCGATAGTTGGAATGAATTATCAAATACTACTCCTGCAACGGCTGAAGAAATAGCCAAAGGATTTATGAGATCGGCTCAGAGTGCGGCGAACGCTGGATTAGATTACAACGAGCTTTCAGGCGTAATTGCAACGCTCGAAGAAGTGACAAAACGTGGCGGAGCACAGATCGGCAACAGTTTAAAGACAATTTTTGCCAGACAAAAAATGGATGGAGTTACTTCTCAGT